>JAGGWO010000190.1 GCA_021157485.1 Sulfurimonas sp.
CATACTCAAAGAGCTATATAAAAGATATGAAGCACTCTGTAGTGAGAGAAAAATATTAGATAGAATTTTTTTGCCTAAGCTTTATAGTTTTAACACTGAGTATGCCCAAAGTCATAAAAAAATACTACTTCATTTAGATGGACACTTAACAAACTTTGAATTTGAACTATTAGAGAAGTCTGTAGAGTTCTCTAATGTTGAGATACTCTTTAATACGACTGCGTTTAATACAAAAATGCAGAGTAGATTTTCTGAGCTAGGGATTGAATTAGAGAAAGGTTATGAGTATAAAATATCTCTAAATTCTAAAGAGATAATTTCTAAAACAAAAACAACTAAAGATACAAAAATAAGCTGTGAATCCTTTAGTGAATCACTTCTACAAATTGCATTTGTAAAGAAAAAAGTTTATGATTTTATCCATAGCGGTTATAGGGCTGAAAATATTGCTGTAATTCTTCCAGATGAGAAGATGGCAGAACAACTGAAGAGTTTTGATGATAAGGGTAACTTTAACTTTGCAATGGGTGAGCCATTTGCTAAAAGTAAAATATATACAAAGTTAAACGCAACTGCTAAGGCAATCGAACAAGACTCACGTGAGAATGATGCAAGAGTACAGAGAGTTGGAGACGAGCTCTACTCTTCACTTTTAAGTATATATTTTAAAAAGAGCAGTGAGATTGATTTTATAGAGTTTTTACAAAATACAAAAGAGTTGTTTGGCAATAAGTCTGAGTTGAAAATATATCAAGAAGAGATTCATAGTTTTAAGAATATTTTACCATTCATGGCAGATATGAGTATAAAGTCTTTGATGAGTGTCTTTCTACAGCGTTTAAGCTCACGTACCTTAGATGATATTCGAGGCGGTAAGGTAACTGTTATGGGCGTGCTTGAAACTCGTTCAGTTCATTTTGATGCAGTTATAATAGTTGACTTTAGTGATAAAAACGTACCTAAACGCAGTGACAAAGATATGTTCTTAAATACTAAGATAAGAGAGATGGCGTCTCTGCCAACCATGAGTGATAGAGAGAACTTACAAAAACACTATTATGAGAGTCTGATTAACCGCTCACGTGAGGTAGCCATATCATTTGTAAACTCAAGTGAGAGTAGCGGTTCTCGGTTTTTAAAGCAGCTTGGTATAAAAGAGAATAAACAATACGAAGAGATTGAGTATGCAAATATACTGTTTGAAAAAGCCGAAGTTAAAAACAGAGTCCAAGAAGATATAGTTCAAGAGTATAGTTTTAAAAACGTAAAGCTCTCATCAACTAGACTTAAAACATTTTTAACTTGTAAGCGAAAATATTATCATAATTACATCCAACATATAAAAGGACATGAAATTCCCCGTGATATGCCTAAAGAGCATGAGATAGGAACAGCTGTTCATGAAGCTTTAAAAGAGTTATATAGTAAAAAAAGCAGTTATGAAAATGTAGATGAATTAAAACGCGACTTACATAGAGAGCTTGATGAAGTTCGTGGAAAGAGTGAGTTAGATAAATATCTCATAGCTATGCAGAAAAAGCGTTTGGATAAGTTTTGTGAGAATGAGATAAAACGTTTTGGCGATGGATGGTCGGTTGAGTATTGCGAAGTTAGTAAGAGTATAGAGTTTGCAGGAATTACTTTAGTTGGTCAAATTGACAGAATAGATAAACGCAACAATGAGATAGAAGTACTTGATTATAAAACAGGTTCATATTCACTTTATAGTGCGAAAAACTTTACAGAAGCACGTGATTTTCAACTAGAATTTTATCATTTACTAGCAAGTGGTTTAGGAAATGTTACTAGTTGCGGATACTATGATTTGAAAGATTCAAAAATAGTACCGGAAGCTTTTTTAAATGAAAAGCTTGGGGTTTTAGAGTCAAATATAAAAGACTTACTAAACATAGAAGAAGTAAATTTTGAGAAATGTGAAGATGAAAAGAATTGTCTGTTTTGTGAGTATAGAATTATGTGCGCTAGAAGTTGATTTAAAAAGTTTTAAATTTTAGTTTTTTTAAAACTTTTCAGAGCTACAAAAATAAGTGAACCTGTAACAATTGTAAATATAATAGTATACCCTGTAGGCAAGTCTAAGTTATATGATGCAAAGAGTGCAACTAAAATACCTAGTGATCCAAAAGAAGTAGCAAAAATAAATGGATTAAATCTAGATTGTGTAATACCTGCATATGAAGGTGCTATTAAAAGTGCAAAAACCACTATAACACCGGCTGACTGTACTGAAGAGGTGACAGTGATAGCTAGCATGATAAAAAATAGCAACTCTTTAACAAGTCCATTAACTCTTGGATAAATTATAAACATTACCAAGGCAACAAATCCATAAACAGCTAAACTTGTATATAAATCATCTGCTGAAGTAAAGAGAATATCTGCAGCACTAAGTTTTGAGAAGAGTTCCGTTCCTTCTGCACTTTGAGCTAGTATCAGCATAATAGATGAGATTCCAAAGGCATAAAGAAGACCAATGAAAGCTTCTATCTTTTGGACCCTT
Source organism: Sulfurimonas sp. (assembly GCA_021157485.1). Classification (GTDB taxonomy): domain Bacteria; phylum Campylobacterota; class Campylobacteria; order Campylobacterales; family Sulfurimonadaceae; genus Sulfurimonas. Next base: position 2,522 of record JAGGWO010000190.1, read on the forward strand.
TTTGTAGCCCAGGTTATTATGATGGCTCCTAAAATTGCAAAACCCAAAGTCATAATAGTTTGGTAGGCTCCATCCATGTAAGCAATGCTTATAGCCATACCACTGGCTGCAATCTGTCCGATAGCAAGGTCAGTAAAAATGACACCACGTTTGATGATTTCTATACCAAAAACAGTGTGGATAAAGACTAAAGCTATGGCTAGAACAAGTGCCGGCCATAGCAATTCGATTATTGACATATTCTATCAGCTATCGTATTATAAAAATTCTTGAGTGTATCAGCATCTTTAACAGCTTTTTCATCATGAGGTATAACTGAGACTTTTGCACCCGTTTTATCTGCAATGAACTTAGCAGTTTTTTTCTCATGATATACATCTTGGAGTATAATTTTCACACTATTTTTCTTCATAGTGTTTATTAGTTCAATAGTATGTTTTGAACTTGGGCTAATACCTGGAAGCGGCTCTATATTTCCAAAGCTTTTATACTCATATCTTTTTAAAAAGTAGTTAAAAAGCTCATGATACTGAACTACATTTTTATCTTTACACATTGCCATTTTTGCATCAAATGTTTTAAGATAACTACTCCACTCAGTTAAAAATTTATCCAGATTCTCTTTGTAAACTAGGCTATTTTCAGGGTCAAGTTCTGCTAGTTTTGCCTCTATAGCTTTTGCCATTACCGGTATAACATAAGGGTCTGTTGAGTAGTGAGGATTTCCCTGCGCATGTACATCGCCAAAACCGCGAGAAACGGAACTTGGTACATCTATCATATGAACGAAGTGAGACATATCCAAAAAGCCTTTTGCACCGTTTTGAATTTTAGCATTATTTGCGCTTCTGATGAGAGGAGGAAGCCAGCCGAGTTCTAATCCACCTCCATTCATAATAAGTAAATCTGCTCTATGAAGTTTAGCTAGGAGTGAGGGCTTAGGCACTATAAAATGTGGATCATATTTTGGACTTCCAAGAACTGTTACATTCACTAGGTCTCCTCCAATTTTTTTAGTCACAGTTCCCATTGTTGAGTATGTTGTATCTACGTTTAAAGATGCAAAAACCATTGATGAAAGTAAACAAGTTAGTAAAATAATTTTTCTCATAATTCTCTCCTAGTAGTTGTGTGCACCATGTGCACCAGCGGCAATGTTAAGGCTTAACATAACTTCATTTATATCCGTTCTCTCACCTGCTATAATTTTTGTTCTATCATAAGTGTAAGAGAGTCTAAGTCGTGACATTGGAAAAGGTTTATACTCTACCATTGCAGTATATCTATCTAGATTATCACTATCAATACCACTATAAGCAGAAAGGTCAGTGTCATTTTTTGTGATGAGGTCGTAACGAACGCCACCTGAATAGTTGTTATTGTATTGGTACACTAATTCACTGTAGAGACCGGCTTGTTTATCGGTAGTAGAGATCAGCTCTTTGTTTCTGTAGAGATATTCACTCTGCCAAACAAGAGAAGAGTAACTACCAAGCTGTTCACGTAGTGTTAAATCAACTCCGTAGACATCTGTAGGGTTATTCGTTGTGTTCTCTCCGTGAGCTAAACTCACACCACCAAGAACGGATAAATCCTCACCGATATCTATGCTGCTTTTAACGTATCCTACATAAAGATTATTTGACTCTGTATCTCCAAAACTTCTTCCATTTGTTCCCTGAAGTGCTTCAACTCCAGCCATGATATAAGTGTCAGTTGGAGCTACCCATTGGAGTTGAATTCCTGGGTCACTTATTGCATCTGGTCCAAAGAGTGACTTGTAAATAATTGGCTGAGAATCAAAGTTCCATGAGTGTTGATGTTGAGAGTTTATACGTCCAAAATGGCTTTTAAATTTTCCGGCTCGTACTCTTAGAGAGTATGGTAGTGAAGTTGTTTGAACATAAGCCTCACCTATTTCAAATTCATCTGGATGAAGGTGAAAGTTTGCAAATGCTTCAAAGTAAGGGTCTACAACCGCATGAATAGCAAACTCTGCATAGTTAAGATTAAAGCCTCTGTTTTTATTAAAAGGAAGATGTCCGTTCCCTGCATCAATGAAACCGGGAATTGCAAAGTTTTCGTACTCACTGTTTTTTACATCACGGCTAAGTGCTGACATATTTAAAATGAGTGCCATATCCGGAAGATATGCGTTTTGTGAAAAACTAGCTGATGTATTAGTACTTTTTTGTTCTAAGTTATATAGTTTAGTTTCTAGTTGCTGTGTAGCTGTCTGTTGCGCTTTTAGCTGCTGTTTAATTTCATCTAATTCTGTATCAGCAATTAAAGATGAAAAAGTAAGCAGAGATAAATATATATATTTTTTCATTGTTTTGTCTCCAAATTTATAGTAGTAGTTTTTAGTTTATGAGTAGTTAGGAGATTTTTGGAGGGGCTCTTGCGTTTAGTGGATTTTGTATCTTTTTTATATGTAAATTTGTAGGTATTGAGATAATACTTTCAGATAAGTTTTCAAGTTTTGTGAGGTAGATAACTTCTACGGGTGTATCTGAATTAGCAATAGTATTTTGAATAGTACATATCTGACAATCACTATGCTGTTTCAAATCATCATGGTGATGAAAAACACCCATAAGGGTTGCAATAATAAAAATAATGCTAAAATATCTACTTAAAAACTTTGGTTTCATAATGGAATTATAACTAATATTTAGGAAATGTATGTTTAATAACAATCTAGCTTATGAAGCAAGTGCCGGCAGTGGAAAAACTTTTATGCTTGTTGTTCGTTATCTTTCTTTACTATTTAAGGGTGCTGACTCTTCTAAAATATTAGCACTTACTTTTACAAATAAAGCTGCTTCTGAGATGAGTGAAAGAATAGTAGAAACACTCGAAGAGTTAGAGTCTCGCGGTGAATTAGATGAGATAAGTAAGGTTACTGAGTTCTCACGTGAGTATCTTTTAGATAACCGTCAAAGAGTTCTAGAAGAGTTTTTAAATTCCTCAACCAAGATTATGACGATAGATAGTTTTTTTACACAGATACTTAGAAAGTTTTCACTCTACGCTTCACTTATGCCGGACTTTACAACTTTCAGTTCTCAGCACGAACTAAAACTTATGTCGCGTTTTTTAAAAGAGGTTAGTGTGGCTGGAAAAAGAGATACTCTCATAACGTTATCTCTACAATCAAAAAAACGACTTGGTGATATCTTTACACTGCTTGATGAGTTTTATATAAAAAAAGAGGAGCTCTCACGCATTAAATTCAACCGAGTAGATTTAACGCAGTTTGAAATAAACGCAACTACTGCGTTTAATGACTTGAAGAAAATAATCGAGAGTTGTGACGCGGCTTCTTCTACAGTTCTAAACGCAGTGCAAGCTGATAGTTTTGAAGATATCTATAGTAAGTCTTGGATAGGTAGAGAATCGCTGGATTATAGAACTTTTTCAAAATGTTTCACTCCTGAGATGGACAGTTATTTACACACTATTCAAAACGCAGTCAAAGATTATCATAGAGCTAAAGAACAGAACTTTTTTTACTCTTTAGGCGAGTTAGTTGATATATATGAAAAGAGTAAAAAAGCACTTTACATGGATGATAGTGAACTCAGTTTTTCGGATGTGACTTCTTTAGTTTACCAGATACTAAATTTTTTAGATGATAGCGAGTTCTTATACTTTAGACTTGATGCGCAGATAGAGCATATGCTTTTAGATGAGTTTCAAGATACAAGTATACTTCAATATGAAATTTTAAAGCCGTTGATTCGTGAGATAACTTCAGGCGAGGGGATTTTCAGTGATGGAAGCTTCTTCTTTGTTGGAGATGTTAAACAGTCAATTTATAGATTTCGTGGCGGGGTTTCATCTCTTTTTGGTGAAGTAGTAAAAGAAAACGCAACTGAGGTGCAAAAACTCTTAACGAATTATCGCTCACAAAAAGAAGTAATAGATTTTGTAAATAGCTCCTTCACAGGCAAAATAAATAACTACAGTGACCAGTTAGTTAGAGAAGAAGCTCAAGGTGGATACGTAGAGATTATTCAAAATGATGAGCTTTTAGAAGAGACTTTGACTCAAGTAAAAAGAGTTATAGAGCTTGGTGCTGATTTGAATGACATAGCAATTCTGTGTGCAACAAATGGCGATGGGGAAGCTGTTAAAATAGAGCTTCAAAAAGAGGGTATTGAAGTTGTAACAGAAACAACTACAAAACTTATAAATCAAAAACGTGTAAAAGCTGTTTTGGAGTATCTGAAATATCTCTATTTTCAAGAAGATATTTACAGACATAATTTCTTTGCACTAATTGAGCAGGATAAGAAAGAGATAAAATTCCTTGATTTAAATAGTGTGAAACTTGTAGATATTGTAAAAAATGTGATTGATGTGTACAAACTCTTTAGTGAGGATTTTCATCTTATTAGATTTATGAGTACAGTTTCTAAATATCCAGATATCGAAGCACTTCTTTTTGAGTATGAGAGACTTGACACTGCTGCAGCAGCTTCTGATTTAAGTGGAGTAAGAGTTCTGACAGTTCATAAGTCAAAAGGCTTAGAGTATGAGCATGTTATCGTTATGGATAGACTCAAAAAACAGCCACCGGCAAGAAACTCTATCATATATGAGTATGATGGTATTGAATTGAAAAATATTTATCTTAGAACAAAAGGCAGAGATGCGCTTGATAGAGAGTATGAAAATGCACTTTCTAAAGAGAAATTATTAGTACGTGAAGATAACCTAAACGCACTCTATGTTGCGTTTACAAGAGCGAGAAGAAATCTCTTTATAGTTGAGAAATCCAAAGATTCTACTTTTAGCGAGTTAGAGTTAAACGCAGGGAAGTTTGGAACGCTTGAATCATCACGTGAGGATTCAAACCAAACATCTAAAGATGAACTTCAAGCTTTAGAGTATAAATCATTTTACTATGGAACGCAGAGTGATATTTTAGCTTTAGAGAGAGATGATAATGAAGATTTAGATGCTATAAACTTTGGTCTTGCCATGCACTACACGTTAGAGATGATGAGTGAGTTTAGTTTGGAAAAATTAACTAACGCTTCATATATGACACTCAACAAATTTGGATACTCTTTAGAAGATAAAGCCCTGGAAAATATTGGGCATAGAGTACAAAACCTTATAAATAGTGAAGAGTTTAAAAAACTTAGTGAGGGAGAGTGTTACAGAGAAAAAGCCATCCGTTATAAAAAAAATCTTCGCTATATAGACCTACTTGTTAAACGCAGTGATGGAGGTTGGAATGTAATTGATTATAAGAGTTCATTTGCATACTCTGAGCACCATCTCAAGCAGGTTAGATACTATGTTCGTGCTATAAAAGAGATAACAGGTGATGAGGTCGATGGTTATATCTGCTATCTGCTTGAGAACGAAGTGAAAATGGTCAGAGTTTAAATCTTAAATAAACCTAAATTTAAGTAAGTTATAAGTTTATACGGTTATACTTTCGCCAACAAAACAAGCATTTATGTTTGTTAAATAAATTACTTAAAAAGGTTCATGATGAAATTTACAAAAATTGCAACAACTGAACAAATTGATCAAAAGTGGATTTTGATTGATGCTGAAGGTAAAACATTTGGTCGTATGATGACAGAAGTAGCAACACTTCTTCGTGGTAAGAGAAAAGTTTGCTGGACTCCAAATATTGACTGTGGTGACTACGTAGTTATCATTAACGCTTCTAAGGCTAAATTTAA
>JAGGWO010000219.1 GCA_021157485.1 Sulfurimonas sp.
TCGCATTTTTTGACAGACCTAAAGACCCGAGTGACCCAACAAAAGCGAGAGAAGGTTTTATAATTACTAAGTACAGTTACAACAAAAGCTTCCAAAGTGAACTTAAAAATTTGAGTTTTGATTTTGTATATTTGCCCTCTACCGATGAAGTGAATAAAGACTATTACGACCTTATAACAGATAAACGGGATGCAAATAATATAGCACTGCGTTTATATATGCTTTTGTATGATACTGACATTGATATTATCTACAACTACTCTGATGAAGCGAGTGAAAAAATAGGAATAGATTTTTCAAAAAACATTCAAACAAATTTTGAAGTTCATGGAGAGTACGCAAATATTTTAGATGGAGGCTACAGTTATCTTTTAGGCCTTCGTTACCTCACTAACTTTGAGTTAACAATCATTAGTGAGTACCTCTATCGTTCAGAAGGTTTAACTAAAGAAGAGATTGAAACAACTACACTAAATATTCCATTTATTGCTAAAGATTACGCCATCACTCTCATCACTCAAAAAGAGCCATTTGATTTTTTATACTTTAGTGTTTACTATAAAAACATGATGAATCTGCAAGACTACTCTATGCAAAATAAAGTTGGTGCTTCTTACCTCTTTAAGAACAATATAGATGCTGATCTCTCTTATAATGTAAACAGTGGAGATAGACTTAGTGAGTTTGGGGGAAAAAGTGTTGAGGACTTTGTATGGCTACGTTTAACATGGAAGTTTTAGTATAAGTTCTCATTAAGCAGAGTAATTAGTTGAAGTGGGTCAACTTGTAGACCGCCAACTCTTGCGCTAAAATGCAGATGAGGACCTGTTATCCTGCCCGTATCACCGGATAAACCGATTACCTCTCCTTTACGCACCATATCGCCCTCTTTTACACTAAATTCACTCATATGATAGTAACAGGTATATATGCCTTGTCCATGGTCTACAATAATCGAGTTGCCAGAGTAAAACCTATTTTGAGCAAGAACGACTTTACCGTCATTGCTCGCTATTATTGGTGTACCTATTTTGGCTCTAAAGTCTGTTCCACTGTGATAACCATTTAGAGTTGAGTTATAAATTCTAGCCTTTCCAAATGAACTCGTAATCTTAGAATCCATCGGAACTATATATTTACTTCTTACATAGTTCTTTGGAGTTACAGTTCCATATATTTTCATCGCCTCGGCATACTCTTTAGCAGTTCTTTGTTTTACCTCTTTACTCTTAGGATTAACTTTTGATTTTTGAACTTCTATAGTCTCTTTTGGATACTTGCCATCTTCTATTTTAAAAAATAGTGTTTTAGATAATTTTTTATTACTCTTTTTATAAAAAACCTCAACTTTTTGTGTAGTAGGTTTTTTATAATAACTAACGGGTAAGAGTGCATACATCTTTTTACTATTTAAAGGATGGTTAAAAACTCTATAACTTCTTTTACCAACAACTAGTTTTTCATAGTTGACACTCTTCTCTTTATCAAAAATGATAATGGCGGTTCGTCCATTTGTAATTGTAGAATCTGAGATATTAAAGTTAAACGCAGCTAGTGAAGATATAAAAAATAGTAGTGCCATTATATATTTCATTAGTACTCTTTCATGCTACGTGCAATATCACGTTTTTGATCTTTCTCTTTAAGGTCATTGCGTTTATCGTGAAGCTGTTTACCTTTTCCTATGGCTATCTGTATTTTTACAATATTACGTGCATTAAAATAAAGTTGCAGAGGAACAACAGTGTATCCATCTCTCGTTATTGCCTTTAACATCTTTTGCAACTGTTTTTTATGCAAAAGAAGTTTACGACTTCCTCTCTCTTCATGTCCATAAAAATGATGTGTTGTTTCAAGACGCCCTATGTGAGCATTAAAAAGAAATGCCTCTTCACCTACAAAACGTATGAAACTATCTTTTAAATTTACACGATGTGCACGGATACCCTTTACTTCACTTCCACTAAGAACAAGTCCAGCTTCAAACTTCTCTTCTATAAAATAGTCATGATAGGCTTTCTTATTTTTTGCTATCGTTTCACCCATTATCTTCTTCTTTCTCTTTTAATCTAAAAAAGCTAGAGCCACTACCGCTAAAGTAATAGCCATGCTTATAATGATTTTTTAACTCACTGTACTCTAAAAGTGCTGGTTTAAACAGATCATTTGCCTCATCTGCTTTCATCTCATTTAAAATATCCAATGAACTCATCTTCTTCAGTCTTTGAGTCTCAAATCCATCAATCGGCTCATAAAAACTCTCCCTGTAAGTAGCGTAAACTTTTGGTGTACTTATCTTTATATCCGGAGTAAATACTTCAAAGCTTAGTAACTCTTCATCATATTCTTCAACTATTTCACCAATTCCACTGACATTTGCACTATTAAATCCATAGATAAAAAATGGAACATCCGCGCCTACTTTTAATCCTATCTGAGCCAACTCATTTATACTTAGTCCTAAGTGTAGCACTTCATTACACATTTTGAGGTAAGTTGCAGCGTCACTGCTTCCACCACCAA
>JAGGWO010000034.1 GCA_021157485.1 Sulfurimonas sp.
AGATTTAGGTGGTGGTTCAACTATTCCTGTAGTGTTGAATGTAAGACAAATATACGTAAAAGATGAGTGTATTACAGATAAAGAGAGAGTGACTATAGAGTTTTCTCCTATTGCTAGAATAGGAAAAAGTTACGCAAGATTAGGAGATGAAATAGCTCCGCCAAAAATTCCTTAAGTTAAATAAATTCAATTGTGAAGCAAGCACCACCATCTATATTTTTTACACTCAATGTAGCTTTATGGTGTTCTTCTATAATGATTTTACTCATATAAAGACCTAGTCCGGTTCCATTCTTTTCTGACTTCGTTGAGAAGTATGGATCAAAGATTTTGCTAATTATATCTTTTCGAACTCCCCCTGCATTATCACAAATAGAAATCATTTTTTTGTTAGTCAGAACCTTAATAGATGGTTTCTCAATCTCTTTTTCTAAAAATTGATCTTGAGCATTTTTAAATATTGTTAAAATAACTTGCATCATCTCATTTTCATGAAGCTCTATCTTCTCCTCTGAATCATACTCCTGTATGAGTTCTATATTATCTTCTATGAGTGATATACTAATAATTTTTAATGACTTTGCAACGATCTCTTCTAGTTTTATAGATGTTGATACTTTATTTGGGCTATAAAAATTTCTAAAATCATCAATAGTTGTTGAAAGTGTCTGTATATACTCCTGTATATTTTCTAAGCCTTCAGAAACAGTTTGACTGCATTTAGTAAAGTCCTCTTGAGAGTTAGAATCAAATTCATTAAAATCAAATTTTAACTTTAAGTTTGATGCTGTTAAGGATATAGAATTAAGCGGTTGACGCCATTGATGTGCTATCATACTAATCATCTCTCCCATTTGAGCCATTCTAGATTGTTGTGCTAGTGCATCTTCTGTTCTTTTTTTCTCTGTAATATCTCTAGAATAACCAATTATTCCTATAGGAACGGAGTGTTCATCTTTTAAAAGGGATAGAGAGAGCTCAATGAGTAATTTTTCTTTAGACTTCGTAACTAGATGTACAGTTACATAGTTTTTTCCATATTTAAGGAGAGTATCGATTGCTATATTAAATGACTCAAGATCTTCATCTGAAATAATTGAGCTAATATGTTTGTTAATAATTTCATCAGAACTGTAACCGAGAAGTATTTCTGAAGCATTATTCCAGCTTGTGATAACTCCTTTGAGATCAGTAGATATAACACTGTCATGAATCTGTTCAATAATTTGCTTTTGGTGCTTAGCTTTGAGTTGTATCGCCTTCTCTTCACTGATATCGGTATGCGTACCAATCATACGAATAGCATTTCCATCCGTGTCATAGAGAGCTTTTCCTCTATCTAAAATCCATACCCAGTGACCATCTTTATGTTTTAGGCGGTGAACACCTTCATAATACTCCGTAATAGAATTTACATGTTCATTAATACTTGCCCAGGTAGCCTCAACATCATCAGGATGAATACGCTCAGTCCATGTTGGAACTTCATTTGGAAGCTCTTCATCGCTGTACCCAATCATCTCTTTCCATCTAGGAGAGAAATAGACGCTATTGTCGACTATATTCCAGTCCCAAACGCCATCATTGCTACCTCTGAGTGCAAGCTCAAGGCGCTCTTCGAGGATATTTGTTTCTTTGAGTAATTTTTTCTTCTCAGAGATATCTTTAGCAACACCTTGAAAACTAATAACATCTCCGTTTGTATCTAAAATAGGTATGGCATTTGTAAGTACTGTTATTTCATAATCACCTTTATGGATATATACACTTTCATAATCAACAATAGGTTCTTTATTTAAGAGATGTAAATCAAAAATATTTTTAATTCTTTTGGCTTCTTCTTTGTTCATAAAATCAAAAATTGATTTGCCTACAATCTCACTGTTGCTATAGCCTGAAAGTTTAGAAAGAGTATCACTACAGTAAGTATAAGTACCTTCTTTATCAATTTCAAAAATACAGGTACTAAGATTTTTAAGAATTTCTTCATAGTGTATTTGCAAAAGTATCTCCCCGCATTAATTGATAAGTACTTTTATATAATATATTAAATATCATTAAATTTAAATTATATTTATATAATAAAAGTAGTTAGCAAGAATATATGTTAGAATAATACAATACAAGAGGGTGAAATGAATATAAGTCTAAATAATTTTCTAGCACTGTTTTTAATCTTTACAGTACTAAATGCGGAGGAGAGGGTGAGCATATATGATTTTAGTGTAAAAACAATTGATTCCAAAGAGATTTCGATGAGTGAGTATAAAGGTAAAGTTTTACTCATTGTAAATGTAGCAAGTGAGTGTGGGTTTACTCCTCAGTATGAAGGATTAGAGAAGCTTTATCAAACATATAAAGCCCAAGGCTTTGAAGTGCTTGGTTTTCCTTCAAATCAGTTTGGCAAACAAGAGCCTCTAGGGAATGAAAAAATCAAGTTTTTTTGTCAAGGAACATATAATGTTCACTTTGATATGTTTTCTAAAATAGATGTAAATGGTGAAAACGCAGCTCCTCTTTATAAGTATCTTAAGCGTGAGCAAGGAGGTTTTTTATGGATGGATTCTATCAAGTGGAACTTCACTAAATTTTTAGTTGATAGAGAGGGTAATGTTGTTGATAGATTTGCTCCATCAACAAAACCTCTAAGTATAAAATCCAGTATTGAAAAACTCCTGCAAAAATGAAAGAGTTAAAATATCTAAATCACTATCCAGAGCAGACTAAAAATCAAGTTCGCCAACTCATCCAAAATGGTGGACTTCAAAAACATTTACTCAAAAAATATCCCAACCCTCACACCTTTAAAAATGACAAAGCTCTTTTTTCCTACACTATGAATATCAAAAATGAGTACATCAAAAAATCAGCACCTTTGAGTAAAACAATTTACGATGGAAAGATAAATATTATTCATAATGCTTTAGGTACTCACCATTTCATCTCTAGAGTACAAGGAAGCAAGTTAAAAGCTAAAAACGAGATTCGTATAGCCTCTATGTTCAAAAGTGTGCCAGAGGCATTTTTAGAGATGATAGTGGTGCATGAACTTGCACATTTTAAAGAAAAAGAGCATAATAAGGCTTTTTATAAATTATGTGAACATATGCAGAGTAATTATCATCAAGTAGAGTTTGATCTAAGACTCTACCTCACTCAAGTTGATATCTCAGGTAAATTTCAAAAGTGGAGTTAATATGATAGATGAAAATTGTTTTGCTTTAGTAAAAACTGTAATAGATTCTAAAAAAGATTTAACGGTTGTTTTTAAAAATGATGAACCGGTTTTAAGTAACGCTGCGTTTAACTCTTTTTTCAATGTCTCTTCATTTGAAGAGTACAAGTCAAATTATGGCCCATTTGTAGATAACTTTGTTCCTCATCCATCTTATTTTAATAAAGAGAAGATAGATAAAGATGAGTTCTGGTTTGAAACTATTTTAAAGCTTCAAGAGATAGATAGGGTTGTGAGTATGATGAGTTCGACTTTTGAGCCTTGCGCTTTTTCAGTCGATGTTAAAGATAGTCTAGAAGATTATAAAATAATTAGCTTTGAGGACATTACTCAGAGCTTGATTAAAAGAATTATGATAGAAAATAATGCAAGCATTGATAAAAAAAGTGGCGCTTACGATAAACAGTATTTTCAACAGGTTATGCAGAGTTATGAAGATGCGGCTGCGTTTAATGAGAAGATCATAGGTGCTATATCTATAGAATTAGTTCACGTTGATGATGAAGATGTGAAAATAGAAATCCAAAATCTAAAACTCTTTGTAGAAAACTTTAAACGCAGTATTCGCCAAGATGATATGCTTGTCCATTGGAGTGATTCTAAATTTGTATTGGTCTATCTTGTAGATGATAAGAGTAATGCAGCGCAGGTAGTTGATAAGATTCAAGAAGTTACAAATAAAAATAGTGTTAGTGGACTTAGATATAAGTTTTCATCCGCATCGCAAAATGAAGATGAAACTATTTCAAAATTACTTAAGCGACTCTAGTCCCAGTCAAGTAGTCTCTGTTGTCCCTCTAAGCCTCTGATGTGAGTAACATCTTGGCTCACTTCTATAACACCTTTATATGTTCCCTCATCATCACGAATCGCAAAGTATCTAATGTGAATAAACTTACCCTTGAAGCTAATCCAGAACTCTGCCTCATCACGTCTTCCAGCTTTAAACTCTTTTAAAATTAATAAGACTTGGTCAACAGACTTTGGAGGGTGACAGAACTTAACTTCTCTTCCGATGATTCCAGCACTTCTTGGAAAGACTCTATTATCACCACGATTGTAAAAGATAACTATGTCATTTTCATCAACATACGTGATATCAACAGGCATAAATTTTAGTAACCAGTTAATTTGCTCAGGTAACATATGACCCTGTTCTAAATCTATTCTTCCTTCAAGTGAGAATGGAAGTTTTCTTTTTGTAGTATCTTGTGAAGGGTGAATATATTCATTTTCTACATGAGCAGGATAAGCAGCTGGCGCTTCATCAAACATCCATCCAATCTCTTCATCACCATCACGCATCTCCATCCAATCAGACTCTTGAAGCATCTCTAGGGCACGTGGCAGAAGTCTTCCCTCTTCAACTTGCATAATATGCTCAAGGTTGCTAAAGAGATTTTGAAGAGTCATGCTCAGCGATACAAGCTCTTTAGTCTCAGTTAGATTTCTAGCCATTTTAACAATAGCACGAATATCATCATGAAAAGCCCACATGTTTTGTGATGGTGATGTCCAACCATACTGCTCTAGGTAAGGAAAAAGTTGGTTCTCTTTTCTAGCAAAGTGCTTCTCAACTAGGCATAGTTTTGCAAAGAGTGTTTCATATCTTTCGAATTCAGCACCGATATCTATAGAGTTAATATCACTCATTAAACTACGGATTAATTGGTTCTCTTCTAAATAGACTCTTGCCGGATGACCTTCTGGAAGGTTTGAAAATTGGTTCATAAAATGTCCTGTTAAAATAATATGGGATTATACAGCGTTTACGATTTTTGTTTTTTGATTTAAAACAATATTGCTATAAGAATTAGCAATATTGTTTAGTGGAAGATACTGTTTTGTTTTTACTCTACGCTAAAGTATTGACTTTTTAAGATTGTGAATTCTCTTAACTCTTTTTCATCTTGAAGATTTAACTTTTTAAGAACTTTAGGGTTTACAATATAAAAACCAAGTACTACTTCTACTTTATCTCCACTTTGTAAGGCTTGATCAAACGCAACTACACGTTTTTCATTAGCTTTAATCATATTGCTTTTAACAACCTCAGTTGCCAACCATGGCATAGATGGTTTACCCTTAGTACCAATAACTTTTACAAAAGAGTGAGTTTTTAGTGCAGTATGCTTTGTTCCTCTAATAAGAGTGGCTTTAAGTTGAACAACTCTTAATGGATGTGTCATTAAATCGTGTGGTGCTTTGTTGTGTAGTGTAATATCAAAACCTTTAGCTGATTTTTTAAAACCTAACTCAACATACTTAGCTAACATTCTTGGCTCAACTCTAGCACCTGCAAAACCGTGATAAGCGTGTTTTTCACTAAGTCTAACCGTCGTAGCAGTTCCTAAAATTTTAGGCATATGACAAGTGATACAGTTCTCTTTTTTATCTTTTGCGCCAGCTTCATCTGTTGTACATACACTGAACTTGTGAGAATTCTGTTTATGAGAGTGACAGCCCATACACATCTCGCCTGTATAAAATTTTTCATTTGTATAGTCTATATCATGGTAAGCTGAACCGACAGTAGTTGTCTTTCCCCACCAAGTAGTTATTGTTTTATAGATAACTTTTTGAGTCTCCCTACCTTTTTCAGCGGAGTAAAATGTTTTATCTTTTTTAGAGTAGATATTTTTATTTACTTTTTCATGCTTCTCTACATCTATAATTGTATGACAGTTAAGACATGTAATACCTTCGTGTTTTTCATTTTTAGCTGTAGCATTTGGTGTGTGACATTTAGCACATTTGTAGTTATCTTTAGCTTTTGCTGGATGTTTATCCCAAATAGCCTTATGAACTTTGTCATCATATATAGTAGACTTTTTATGCATAGAAGTTTCAAATTCAGATGCAATTGTTGGATGACACTTTCTACAAGAAGCAGTATCTGCTTTGTCAGCAGAAGCAAAAAGCAGTGAAGAGAGAGCTAAGATATAGAGTAGAGTTTTCACTATTAAATAATCCTTTTAATTTATAATTCAGGATTTTATCTAAATATACCAAAATTGAGTTGACATAAATCAATCATAGTATAAATGATGTTTACAAGAATATAGCTATTGATATTTTGCAATAATGGATTATCCACCATTAAAATGGATTATCTATCTCCTGAGGAGCAAATAAACTTTGAGCATTTATACTAAATAAAAAAATACCTAAAAGTATAATAAAAATAGCACCAAGCATTTCTAGTAAATACCCTTTTGTTTTTAAGTAGTTTCCACTTTTTGATGACGCATAGCTAGTTAAGATTCCAGCTAGTGAAATAGTAAAACCCATACCTATACTCATTGAAATAGCTGATAAAACCCCAAGATATAAATTACCAGCACTTATACAAAATAATACAATAGTCATAACTCCAGGGCAAGGGACTATTCCTGCAGAAAAAGCTACAGCATACTCTGACTTTTCTTTTGAAAAATTGGTTCGTTCTTTCTCTTTTTTTGCTTTTATCGCTTTTATAAATAAGTAAATTCCAACTGCTATGATCATTACGGCTGATATTATCATAGAAATATTGCTAAGTTCTTTAAATGTTTTAGAGAAAAATCCTTGTAAAATAAAGTAAACAATAAATGTAATACTCAAAGCTGAAAGAGCGTGTACAATGGAGATAAGATATCCTAATTTTATAGCTTCTTTGTAGCTACCACCACGAGATAAAAAATAAAACGAAACCAATGCTTTGCCATGACCTGGACCAGCTGCATGAACTAAACCGTATATAAATGAAATACCTAGTACTACTATAGCAGCACTTAAACCATCTTCATTTACCGATTTTATATATGAAGAAATTGAGCTGTTTAAATAATATTGCCAATTTACAATTTGATTAAAAAATTCTTTATATAGGTTCATTTGATATCTTTAATTTGCATAGCATAGCCGAAGTATCTTTCATTATCAACTTTTCTAATGCTAAAATTTAAGTTTTTATTTAAAGGTTCTACTGATGATTTTTTTAGCATAAAAGCGATGTAATAATTTTTATGGTAAAACAGAAGGTTACTCTCTTTTACTTCAAAGCTGCAAATAAGATCAAATGAGTATATTAATCTTCCCATTTTATTTATAGTAACCACAAAATTATCTAACTTTTGTATCTTTGCATTTTCATTTTTTGGTACTATTTTTAAGTAATAGTTATTTTTTTTTAATGATTTTATAGCGTTTTTTTTTATTCGAGAGAGCTCTTTTTTATTTAACTGATTGTCTTTATCTCTATCATACTTCATTATAAGCATAGATGAAGTCATCTGGTCGAACTTCCATTGTAAACTAAGTGAAGTAGCTTTATTATTTTGGATATTTATTTTAGGATAAATATCGACAAAAATGTGAGGATGTGCAAATAGAGCAACACTTGTAAGTAAAAAAGTTATTAATAATTTCATATCTTATCCTAAGTTTTTTATTTTTCAAGGAACTCTTAACGAGATTTTACCAAATTTTATTAAAATCTTTATAAAATCCCAATTCTAAAAATAAGTGCAATTTTTGAAAGTGAGTTTGTTTATATTGGCTAATCCATCCAGTGAGTCGGGTCATAGCCATCAGTTGGACGAACAACCTCTTTTTTTTCTAGCTTTTTAGTAAGTAAAAAACTATCATTTTCTTTTTCAAATCCAAACTTTTCATAAAACTTTAGAGCCTTTGGTTTTGCACTGATGTCGATAGTTAGCTCATTATAAAGTGCAGCAGCCTCTTGTAAAAACTGCTCCATCATAAATATTCCTACACCCTGTTTTTTAAACTTAGGGACTATGGCAACACTCATTCTTGGAGCCTCATCTATGTTTAATCGCCTTGAGAAGATTGCACCGGCAATTTCACCATCAACTAAAGCGTAAAGACCTAAATCTTTGTCAGTAAAACCAAAAAACTCTGTATATTTTTTTAACTCTTCACTCTTGTCAGGATGTGCGTATTTAAACATATCTATAACTATCTTTTGCTCACTTGAACGTAAAAAATATAATTCTCTACTCATCCTAGCTCCTCTATTTTATTTTCATACTCTGCGTTTATATCTTCAAGTTCCATCGATAACTCTTCAAACTCTTCGAACATCTCTTCAACTTTTTTCTCTTCATCTGAGACTGTTTTTGAGAGTTCCATGAGTGTTGTACTGTCTCCAGAGTTTGAAGCCTTAATGAGTTCTTGATGATGAACTTCTAGTTGTTCTTCAAGTTTCATGATTGCGTTTTCTAGCTTTTGCACTTTTTTCTTTAGGGGAGAAGTGAGTTTGTTGCGTTCACGTACCAATTCAGCTTTAAGTTTTTTATTCTCTTTATTATTAGATTTAGGA
>JAGGWO010000220.1 GCA_021157485.1 Sulfurimonas sp.
ATTGTCATAACTTTAATGGGGTATAAGGAATTGAGCGATAACCGAATCAAAGAAAGATGGGAGACCTAGGAAAAGCTTATGGAAGTTTTGGAGCATATATTTTGGCATCTTCTCATATTGTTGATTATCTTATTAATCGTGCAAAACCTATTATATATGCCACTTCGTTATCTTTATATGATACACTTTTAGCACATAACTCACTGAAATATATTTTAAAAAATTCTATAGAGTTAAAGAGTGAAATTTCTAAACGTCAAGAGATTATTCAAGAGGTTCTACATATCGAAATAGATGGCTTGATAGTTTCAATTCACATAGGTGATAACGTTAAGGTAATTGATATAAAAAATTCACTTAAAGATGATGGATATGCAATAGGTGGGATTCGTCAACCAACAGTGAAGAGTGCAATTTTAAGAGTTATAGCTAGACTTGGTGAGAGTAGTGATGAGCTTGAAGAGTTGTGCCAAAAAATAAAGAGAAGTGTATAGATGAAAATTAATAAACTCAAAATCTCTTTAGGCGATAAACTTCTCGTAGATATTAGTTTTGATATTATAAGTTCTTTAGCTCTTGTTGGTCAGAGTGGAAGTGGTAAAAGTCTAACATTAAAAGCACTTTTAGATATGTTACCAAGCAGTATGAAACATGAGCTTGAGTGTGACAGTGAGTTTGATTTAAAAGCAGGAAAAACTCTCTCTTTAGTACCTCAAAATCCATTTACTGCACTTTCACCACTGACAAAAATAAGAAAGCAGTTTTTTACAGGTGCGAAAAGAGTAAATGAGCTTTTTAGAGATGTAGGTTTAGACTTAGAATTACTTGATAGATTTCCTCCAGAGCTTTCAGGTGGACAACTGCAACGTGTAGTTGTGGCTATGGCTTTAGAGTCTAATCCTAAGTTGCTAATGCTTGATGAGCCAACAACAGCACTGGATCCGGAGAATACTAAGTTGATTTTAGACTTGCTCAAATCTCTTCAAAAGAAAGATGGTTTTAAAATGCTTTTTGTTACACATGATATGAATTCAGCTTCATATCTGTGTGAAGATATTTGTGTAATTGCAAATGGAAAAGTTGTAGAGAGTGGTATAATGCAAGAGATATTAAAAAGTCCAAAAGAAGATTATACAAAAACATTAATAGAAGCAAATTTTGCGAATAGGGAATTTAGAGAATAATGGTAAATAAAACTTACATAAAAAGAACATTTTTGACACTTTTAATTTTAGGGTTTTTATCGCCTTTTATGCTTATAGGATTCTATCTTTTTAAATATGATTATGATATATCATCTTTAGTTGATTATAAACCATCTGTAACGACTAGAATATATGATAAAAATGGTGAACAAATTGCCAATGTATTTAGCGGAAAGCATAGATTTTATGCTTCGTTTGAAGAGATACCACCTAGAGTTATAGAAGCACTTGTAGCGATTGAAGATACAACATTTTTTGAGCATCCAGGTATAAATATTGATGCAATCTTTCGTGCTGCCATTAAGGTTTTAAGAGCGGGTAAAGCAGTTGAGGGTGCGAGTACTATTACTCAGCAACTTGTTAAAAATGTACTCTTAACAAGAGAGAAAAAACTCTCACGTAAGATTAAAGAAGCGATTTATGCAATAAAACTTGAACATGCGTTGACTAAAACGCAGATACTTGAGCGTTATTTAAATGAAATATATTATGGACATGGATATTACGGCATAAAAACTGCAGCAGATGGATATTTTCACAAAAGACTTGAAGATTTAACGCTAAAAGAGATGGCAATTTTAGTTGGACTTCCAAAAGCACCAAGTACTTATGCTCCTACAAAAAATTATGAAATTTCAATGGGTAGAGCAAATAGAGTTATATCTAGAATGCATACTCTTGGTTGGGTAGAAGATAGTGAATATCAAACAGCACTTTTAGAGTCTCCAGAAGTTTTTAATGATACTTTAACTAAAAATAGAGCACCATTTATTGTAGATGAAGTCGCACGTGTATTTAGACAAAAAGGTATAGAAAATTTTAAAACAGGTGGGTACAAAGTTTATACTACAATTGATTTAAGACTACAAAAAGCTGCACGTGAGTCACTCAAATATGCATATGATTTATCATTAGAGAGAATTGTAGGATATAAAGAGAAAGAGGCGATAGCAGTTGCTAAAGCTGAAGCAGCAGGTAAAGAGTTTGAAGTGGATGATAGTAATACATCTCTGTTAAATGGTGCTTTAGTCTCTCTTGATTCAGCAACGGGTGATATCTTAGCTATGGTTGGTAGTGTTGATTATAAAGTAAGTTCATATAATCGTGCAACTCAAGGTCGTCGTCAACCTGGTTCTGCGTTTAAGCCGTTTATCTATCAAGTTGCGATTGATTTAGGTTTTTCTGGAGCAACTGAATTAGTTGATATCGCTAAAACATATGAGTATGAAAAAGATGGTGAAGAGATGAAGTGGCGTCCAAGAAACTACTCTAAAAACTATAAGGGTTTGATTACTTTAAGAGAAGCACTCGTCCATTCAAGTAACCTTGCAACTATTAATCTTGTGGGTGATATAGGACTTGGAGTACTACTAAAAGAGTTTAAGAAGTTTGGTATAAAGAACATTCCAAATGACCTCTCAATCTCTTTGGGAACTATGTCTATGTCTCCACTGCAACTAGCAAAATACTATACATCTTTTTCAAACTCTGGAATACAGGTAGAGACAAACCTAATAACAACAATAGAGAAAAATTCAAATATTATTTATGAAAAAGAGGAGATAACAAAAGAGATAACAACACCTACTCAAGCTTATATAATGACAACAATACTTAGAGATGTAGTAAATCGCGGAACAGGGATTAGAGCTAGGGTTAGAGGTATAGAGTTAGCAGGAAAAACTGGAACTACAAATAATAATGTTGATGGTTGGTTTGCAGGTTACTCTCCGAGTATGGAAACGGTGGTTTGGTTTGGTAATGACAACAATACACCAATGCATAAAAAAGAGACTGGTGGTAGAATTGCGGGACCTGCATTTTCACACTACTTTAAAAATGTTTTAAGACTTTATCCTCAGATTAAAAGAGAGTTTGATGTCCCTGATGGAATTGTTGAAGTTAAAGTAAATGGTAAAAAAGAGTACTTTAGTGATGTCTCAAAACCACCAAGAAGTGAGGTTGTTACTGACCCTCAAGAGGAGTTGTTATTTTGATTAAAAAGATTATTTTAGCTCTAGTTATTATGAGTAGTATTGTTAACGCGGATGTCTTTGATAAGGGAAAAATGAGTGTTGGTATTGTTGCTGGTAGTAGTTATAGCTACGGTGAACAGTATACTATTTTAGGTCTAGGAGTAGATTATTTTGTTGTTGATGGGCTGTCAGTAGGTGTAGGTTATCGTGGTTGGTTTGGCGGTAATCCAGGTATAAATCAACTAACTGTTGCAAGTAGCTACTATCTAGCACTTTCAAAAAAGTTTCGTCCATATATTGGTGGATTTTTGAGAGAGACTTTTGTAGATTATGATGAAATTAATGATAAGAGCTATGAATCGTATGGGGCAAGAGGTGGTATTGCTATAACTATGTCTCCAAACTCATATATGTCATTTGGATACGCTTATGAAGAGTATGGAGATTGTAAAGATACTATTTATCGTGAATGTTCAAGCTCTTATCCTGAGCTTGTTTTCTCTTTAGCTTTTTAATCTTCACTTTTAGGATTACGGGCCTTAATATTTATCTTTCTTCCAACTTTTTTAGGTGCATCCCATTTACTTTTAGGTGTTCCGTCGTGACGATGATTTCTATCTCCACTTTTTCCAGAAAACTTAGCTTTTCCATTATCATCGTAACCTAAAAACTTATTGTCTTCTTTCTTCTTCTTATCCCATTTTCCGGCAGAATCAGATCTGTTAAAATCCTTTTTAAACTCTTTTTTTTGTCCATCTTTAGAATAAGATTTTTTATCTTCATCACCATAATCACGTTTAGGTTTATACTCTTTTTTCTCTTTTGGTTCCTGCGTTTTTTCATCGTAACGTTTTTTAGCAACTTCTTTTATCTGATCTTTTGTCATTTTTCGAACTGGTCTCTCAGACTCCGGTTTTGGTTCAGCAACTATATACTCAAAACCTTCGATAACTTCTTGTTTAATCGCACGACCAAGTAGCATCTCAGTATGATAAAGCTCTTTTTGCTCACTTTCGTCTAGCATCAAGATAGCACGAGCAGAGGCTTTAACAACTCTTGCCATGTAAACGATAGCTTTAATAGGTAGGTCATAACTAATAAGCATCTCACAACTAAGTTCAGGCTGTTTAATCAGTTCTCTATCTTCTATAACTTTTACATCTTTGTTCTCAAGTGCATCTATAATAGCTTGTGGTTCTTTTGAGCAAACAACTAAAATATCTGCTTTTTTATTTTCAGAAATTATTTTATTTAAAAGCTCGATTTTTTTCTCAGTTGGACATTGATAAACGCGATGATTGTTAGGTTTTATAGTTATAGAGTTGCTTGACATTAAGTGTTTCCTTAGAGTCCTAAATTGTATTTGTGCAATTATATCCATAATAGCCATAAATTATGCTATTATAAATCTATATTACACTACTAGGAATTATATGTCATTTGAAAAATTAGGATTATCTAAACATCTATTAAAGGCGATTGCTGAGCAGGGTTATGATACACCAACACCTATTCAGGCACAAGCAATACCGATTATTTTAGAAAAAAAAGATATTTTAGCGGGTGCTCAAACGGGAACTGGTAAAACAGCAGGTTTCACACTTCCAATGCTTGAACTTTTAAGTCGTGCAAAACCATCTAAACATGCAAAAGCACACCA
>JAGGWO010000180.1 GCA_021157485.1 Sulfurimonas sp.
ATGCAAGATAAAGATGCTCTTTTAGAGATTATTCGTCGTGAAAAACCTGATTATATTTTACCTGAGATTGAAGCTATTTCCATTGATGCTTTGTTTGAAGCTGAGAAAGAGGGATTTAACGTAATTCCAAATGCAGAGGCTGTTTCAAAAACAATGAATCGTAAAAAAATTCGTACATTTGCAGCAGAAGAGTTAGGTCTTAAAACAGGTCCTTATAAATTTGTAACTACAGAAGAAGGAATGTTAAACGCAGCTAAGGAATTAGGCTTTCCTTGTGTTATAAAACCGGTTATGAGCTCATCTGGTCATGGTCAATCAGTTGTAAAAAGTGAAGCAGATATTCCTAATTCTTGGGAGATTGCTAAAGAGGCTCGTGGTGATGCGAGTGAGTTAATTGTTGAAGCATTTGTTGATTTTGATTATGAAGTTACTATTTTAACTGTTAGAAATGGGAAAGAGACAGTTTTTTGTGAGCCTATAGGGCATGAGCAGAGAGATGGTGACTATGTATTTTCTTGGCAACCAATGGCTATGAGTGAAGTAGCACTGAAAAAATCTCAAGAGATGGCAAAAGCTGTTACTGATGGACTTGGTGGTCAAGGTCTGTTTGGTGTTGAGCTATTTATAAAAGGTGATGAAGTCTATTTTTCAGAACTTTCACCCCGTCCACACGATACAGGAATGGTAACACTTATAACTCAATCACAAAGTGAATTTGCTCTTCATCTTCGTGCTGTTCTTGGTCTTCCTTTAGGTTTTACTTTTTATGGTGAGGGTGCATCGGCTGCGTTTAAGTCAGAGGTGCATAATTACGCCCCTGTTGTAGATGTAGATGATAGTCTCTTTAGTGATAATAGCTTTGTAAGAGTTTTCTCTAAACCAGAAGCTCATAAAGGTCGCCGTTTAGCAGTTGCTCTTGTTTTTGATAAGGTTGAGAAAGCTTTAGAAAAATCTCGTGATTTAATTAAAAAAATTAAGGACGCTTAAGTGAAAATAGTTCTCCTTGATGCTCTGACTTTTGGAGAAACAGATTTAAGTGGATTTGATTCTCTAGGAGAAGTTGAAGTTTTTCAGACAACTTCAGCTGAGCAAGTTCAAGAGCGAATAACTTCCTGTGATGTTGTTGTTACTAACAAGGTTGTTATAACTAACACTCATATGCAAAACACTCCAACTTTAAAACTAATCTGTGTAGCAGCGACCGGGATGAATAATGTAGACCTAAACGCAGCGAAAGAGCGAAATATAGAAGTTAAAAATGTAGCTGGATATTCAACAGACTCTGTAATACAGCATACTTTCTCTATGCTTTTTTATCTTTTAGGGCACTCAAGATATTATGACGAGTATGTAAAAAGTGGTGAGTACTCAAGAAGTCCTATTTTTACAGATGTGAGCCATCCATATTCTGAAATCAAAGGGAAAAGATGGGGGATGATAGGTCTTGGCGCTATTGGCAGAAATGTGGCAACTATTGCTAATGCTTTTGGAGCAGAGGTTTGTTACTTTTCAACAAGTGGAAGAAACTCTACTGATGATTTTGAGAGAGTAGAACTTGATGAACTTTTAAAGAGTTGCGATATTATCTCTATTCATGCACCACTCAATGAGAAGACAAAGAACCTTTTAGATTATGAACAGTTGTTAATGTGTAAGACGGGAGCAACTGTTTTAAACCTTGGACGTGGTGGTATCATCAATGAAGAGGCAGTTGCAAAAATCATAGATGAGAAAAATCTCTCTTTTGGTTTAGATGTTTTAACTGCGGAACCTATGCAAGAGAATCATCCATTATTACGCGTGAAAAATGTAGATAATCTTTATATTACACCACATATAGCATGGGCATCTGTTGAGGCAAGAGATAAACTTATAGCTTCTGTAATTGAGAATATTACATCGCTGAACTAGCACTCTTTTTCTCTGCGTTTCTTGCAGCCACGATAGTTCCTGTCTCTTCTGAAGTTGCGTTTATCGCAGCCTTGGCAAATGATATGCCATTTTTAAATGCAATTGTTCTCGCTTCAAGTGGAAATATTCTAGCGATAATTGTTAACTACTGGTTTGGTTATTGGCTGTATGATAAAACAAAAGATAAGCTAAATACTTCAAGACCTGGAAGGTGGAGTTTGGATTATGGACACAAGTATGGTTACTTTATACTTCTGTTCTCTTGGCTTCCGGTTATTGGTGACCCATTAACGTTAGTAGCAGGTGTGCTGCGTTTGAATTTTGTTTTGTTTGTTGTTATCGCTGGTAGCTTGAGGGTTGCTAGATATTATTTTTTAAGTGAGATGGTATTTTGATGAAATATATTTTTACAGCTCTATTTTTATTCACATCTCTTGAAGCATCTGGGGACCTTTTTACTCATTTGCATACTATCTATTCTAATCATCTACCAGAGCTTTTGTTTTTAACTTTTATTATTATTTTACCTTTTATTCTAATAGTGTACTTTATACTTAATAAGAAAAATGAACAACTAAAAATCAAAGTTGCAGAGGCTGTATGTGACTTGGAAAAAGCTCAATCAATAGCAAAAATTGGCTCATGGATATATGATTTAAAAAAGAATAAACTTAGATGGTCACAAGAGACTTACTCAATGTTTGAAGTGAGTCAAAATGAAAATGATAACTTATATGAGAAGTTTATAAATAGAGTTCATCCTGATGACAGGAATGAGCTCGAAGATGCATATAGTACATCTTTAAAAAATAAAACTGGATACTCTTTGGAACATAGACTTTTAATGGATGATGGCTCTATAAGATATGTTTTGGAGAATTGTATTACTGCATTTGAAGAGGATGGGATACCTATCGTATCACATGGAACAGTGCAAGATGTTACAGATGCTACACTTATCAAGATGGAAATAAAAGAGAAAGATGCCTATATGTTTCAGCAGGCACGTCTAGCACAAATGGGAGAGATGTTAAGTATGATTGCTCACCAGTGGAGACAGCCATTAGGTGCTATTGCTGCAAATACAATTTCGATGCAGACAGCTATAGAGTTGGAAAAGTATGATTTAGCAGAGGATAAGGGGAGAGAAGAGTTCTTAAAATATTTAAATACTAAGATGGATAAAACAACTCTGAACCTTCAAGACTTAAGTCAAACAATAACAAACTTTAGTAACTTTTATAAGCCAGATAAAAAATTTCAAATAGTAGAAGTTACAGAGGTACTTTTAAAAGCTTATACTTTAGTTTTTGATAGTTTGGATTCATACAATATAAAAGTAGAGTTTGATTTAGAGTCACAATATGAATTTAGGATGCATGAAAATGAGTTTATGCAGGTAATCTTAAATATCATAAATAATGCAAAGGATCAGTTGATTCAAAATGATATAGAGAAACCAATAATAAATATTGCTACCTATATGGAAGATGACGCATTCTTTATAAATATATCAGATAATGCTGGTGGAATTAAAGAAGAGAGTTTAGATAAAATATTTGATCCATACTGCTCCACCAAGTTAGAAAAAAATGGAACGGGGCTAGGTCTTTATATGTCTAAAGTAATTATTAAAGATTATCATAATGGAGATATTTATGCTAGAAATAGTGAAAGTGGTGCTATATTTACTATAAAAATTAAAAATGAACAGGAAGAGAATGCAAACTGATGTATTAATAATTGGAGCTGGTGGAGCAGGACTTGTAGCTGCACTCAATGCTAAAGAGAGTGGCGCTAGTGTTTTAGTAATAACAAAAGAGTATCCAACCAGAAGTCAGACATGTATGGCTCAGGGTGGTATAAACGCAGCTCTTGGCAATGCTGGTAAAGATAGTGTTGAAGCTCATATAAAAAACACTTTGAAGTCCGCTCATGGTTTAGCAAATGAAGAAGCAGTGAGACTAATGTGCTGTGAAGCTCCAAACGCAGTAAAGTGGTTGGATAGCATAGGTGTCTGTTTCTCACGTACGAAAGATGCAAAGATTGCCCAAAGAACATTGGGTGGTGCTTCAGCTCCTCGTGCTTGTTATGCACAAGACTATACGGGCTTGAAAATTCTTCATACGCTTTATGATAGATGTATGAGTGAAGGTATCGAGATACTAAGTGAGAAGTATCTGTTAGAGCTTATAAAAAATGAAGATGGCTGCGTTTGTGGCGCTAAAGTCTTAGATATCAGAAGTGGTGAGATTCAAAACTATGAAAGCAGAGCTGTTATTTTAGCGACGGGTGGTTATAGTCGTATATATGATAAAAATTCAACTAATTCCACAGCTTCAACGGGTGATGGAATAGCAGTAGCCGCGAGAATAGGAGCTTCTTTAGTAGATATGGAGTTTGTACAGTTTCACCCAACTGCTCTGAAAAACTCTAGCATACTTATAAGTGAGAGTGCTAGAGGTGAGGGCGGATACCTGCTTAACTCAAAAGGTGAAAGATTTACTAACGAGTTAGCTCCGCGTGATGAGGTTAGTCGTGCCATAAATGAAGAGATATTAAAAGGTGAAGATATATTTTTAGATATTCGTCATTTAGGTGAAGAGTTTATCGAAGAGGGATTGCCTCAAGAGAGAAAGCTGGCAAAACTTTATGAAAATATTGATCCTGTACATGATTTAATTCCTATAAGACCAGTTGCTCACTATACAATGGGTGGCATAGAAGTAGATAAAAATTCTGCTACAACACTTAAAGGGCTTTTTGCCGCTGGAGAGTGTGCAAATCATAGAGTTCACGGTGCAAACCGTCTTGGTGGAAACTCTCTTTTAGAGATTGTTGTTTTTGGAAAGCAAGCCGGAGTAAACGCAGCTAAGTATGCTTTGGGCGCTGAAAATACTGAGTGTTTTCAAGCAGAATCTGAAAATGAGAAGTATCAGCTAGAGTCTGGTAAAAATGAGATAGATTTTTATGAAGTTCGAGAGCATATTGGCAATCTATTTTATAAGAATGTAGGCATTGTTCGAAAGAAGAGTGAACTACAAGAGGCTTTAAATGAGATTATAGATATAAAATCAAAACTTCATCTTATGGGTGTAAGCGATAATTCAAAAGTTTATAATAGTAACTTTATTGAGTTTTTAGAGTTTCAAAATATATTAGAGATTTGTGAAAATGTTGTAAGTTCAGCACTTAAAAGAGATGAGAGTTGTGGTGCTCATTATATGGAGAAGCTATCATGAAAATCACCGTAAAAAGAGAAGAAAAGTTTGTAGAGTATGAAGTTGATGTTGTAGATATCACTCTTCTTCAGCTCTTAACCATCATAAAAACTACACAAGATAACACACTAACATTTGCAAGTGGATGTAGAAGCAGTGTTTGTGGTAGTTGTTCTATGAGAGTGAATGATAGAGAAGTCTTAGCGTGTAGTTATAAGGTTCAAGATGGTGATAGAGTTGAGCCTCTGAGAAATGTTCCTGTTGTACGTGATTTAGTTGTTGACATGGATAGATCTTACGCCTTTAATGCAAAAGCTAAAGCTTGGCAGAAAACTATAAGTGAAGGTCTAGAAGTAACTCAAGAAGATGAAAAAATAAATGAAGTTCAGAGCGACTGTATACTTTGTGGTTCATGCTATAGTGCTTGTCCAGTCTATGCTGTTAATGAAGAGTTCTTAGGTCCATTTGCACTAACGAGAGTTTGGAGATATGCAAGTGATATACGTGAGGCTGATGAAAAAAGTAAAATTGATACTATTCAAACTAATGGTGTTTGGGATTGTACACTGTGTAATGAGTGTACGATTGTGTGCCCTCAGGGAATTTCAAGTAAAACAGATATAGAAAAACTACGCTCAAAATCTGTAATGGCAGGCTATAGCGACCCAAGCTTCGCTAACAGTTTTGGTGGTGGATTTGGCTTTGATGGAAGTCCCAGCTTTTAAAACACTCTAGTGTTAGTTATGTTATAATAACCCAAAATGTTATAAAAGGGTTTTACAATATGGCTAAAGAGCATTCGTTTGATATTTCAGCAAAGATTGATGGACAGGATTTTAAAAACGCTATTAATTTAGTGAGTAGAGAAGTTGATAATCGTTATGATTTTAAGGGAACTACTTATGAGGTTACTCATAATGAGAAAGCTAAAACTTTAGTTTTAATCGCTTCAAGTGATAATAAGTTAGATGCCTTAAAAGATATAGTTATTGCTAAGTTTTTAAAGCAGGGACTCTCTTCAAAAGTTCTTGATGAGATTAAAGTTGAAGATTCTAGTGGTGGAAATAGAAAAGTAACTTTTAAAGTTGTTGATTATATAGAGACTAAAGAAGCGAAAAAGATTACTGCTGATATCAAGAAGATGAAACTCAAAGTAAATGCTCAAATAGAGGGTGATTATATCCGTGTTAAAGGTGCTAAGCTCGATGACTTACAAAAGGTTATGAGTGCAATTCGTGAAGGCGACTGGGAAGCTCCTATAGTTTTTGAGAATATGAGATAAGGGGTTTTCATGAGTAAAATGAGTATAGCCCAAGCAGCAGAATATTTTGGAGTCTCACGTGAGGCGATACATAACCGTATTAGACGCGGTTCTTTAGAATCAGTTGTTGAAGATGGTGTGAAACTTGTTGAAGTGTCTAAAACAGCGAAACCTACAAGAGTTACAAACAGAACTAACACTACTAAAACAAACGCAAGTGATAGCAGATATTATAAACTTTTAGAAGAACAAAATGCAAAACTTCAAGAGAGAGTTGAAACTCTAGAGGGTGAGACAAGAAGTTTAAGAGATCAAAAAGAGCTCATGCTTATAGAAGAGCGTATTAAGATAGAACAGATTTATAAAGATAAAGATGAGCAGCTAAAAAATATACTTAATACTCTCTCTTCTCAGTTTATGTTGAGTGCCCCATCAGAAGTACCAGAAGCCAAAGAAGATGCTTTAGAAGCTGAAATAGAACATGAAGATGAGAGTGTACAAGGTGTTATGTCTCTAAAGAAATATCTAAAAAAGAATAAAATATCAGAAAAAAAAGCTAAAAAAATAAAATCAAAGTTTAAAAAAGAGGCGGCTAGAGACAACCGTATAATCACAATAGGTAAAAAACACTACATTAACCTATCTAAATATGATTATAAAGATCTTCTAAACTAAAGAGTTACAGATCACTACTCTTTAGTCTAATCCCTTTTACGTGAGAGATTGGATAGGCGTATGCTATACCATCTCCACCACCTGTAATATCTAGTTTATCCATCACTTCTCTAATAATTTTATCAACATGTCTCGTGCGTACAACAAACATAAGATTAGAGTCAGTTCCATCACTGTGCAGTCTGTTATAGAAGTTATCCATCTCATCAAGACCCATACCATGTGCATTCATGATTGTAACACCTCTAGCACCTACAGATTTTGCAGCAAGTAGAGCATCTTCTTCCCTCTCATGAGGTACTATAACGTGGACGGCCGAGAATGTCATAGATGAAGAGTGACGCTGTTCTGCCCCATCAACATATACAGTAGAGAGGCCCATGTCGTTTGCATCTTCAATAGCATGACGAAATTCATCTATATAAATCTCTTCTTTTTCATGTTCTCCTTTGACACCAATCCTGTCTGTAATTACACCATAGAGCATAACAGTTATCATTGGGAAAAGTGAAGCAAACGCAATAAGACCAAAACCATCTATAAGGGGGTCACGACCATCAATATTTGTAGCAAGACCAAGACCAAGCGCCGCAACCAAAGGAACAGTAATAGTAGAAGTTGTAACTCCCCCACTATCATAAGCAATGGGGACAATATATTTTGGAGCCATAAAAGTAAGAGCTATTACAAATAGATAACCTGCCATTATGTAATAGACAATCTCTCCGCCAACAACAATGCGGTATGCACCCAAAGATATACCAATAGCCACACCAAGTGCAACAAAAAGGCGAAGAACAAAGTCGTTTATCTTTCCATCACTAATCTCTTTGGCTTTTCTTGCAATAGCGGTAAGAGAAGGTTCAGCCATAGTTGTAGAAAAACCTATTAAAAAGCCAAATGAGTAGATAATAATGTTGTTGTCATACTGCGTTAATTCAAAGGCCATTGTCTCCCCGACAGAGAAAAGCCCCATCTCTAAACCGACTATAAAAGCATCAAGACCAAGAATTACAAGCCCAAAACCGATAATTACATTCTTTAGATTCTCGATAGGTTTTTTAAGAATTACATATTGAAAAAATATAATTACAGCTAAAATTGGTACAACATCTAAAACGACCCCTGCAAGGCCTTTTAAAACATCTAAAATGTTTAAGTCAAATGCTATAGAATTATCAATCGCTACAGCTTCTGCTATAGGTGTAATAATAGGAATGCTTGAAGCGACATCAACAAATTCATAAACAACTATTCCATAAAACTGTACAAATATCATAGGAGTTAAAGATGCAAAAGCGATAAGTCCAAAACCATCTAGAACAGGATTTCTATCTTTAATAGTAGAGGCTAAACCTATACCAAGAGCAGCGACAAGGGGAACAGTAACAGTTGAAGTAGTAACGCCACCAAGGTCATAGGCAAGACCAACTATCTCTTTTGGTGCAAACGCAGTTGCTGCGACAACCATAATGTAACCAGAGATAATATAGTAGTGAATTGGATGACCTTTTATAATCCTCCAAACACCGACAACAATGGCAAATCCAACGGAAAAGGCAACAACTATTCTAAGAGTATTTGCGTCAATACGCCCACTACTGATACTTGCTGCTTTTTGAGCGATAACAATTAGTGCAGGTTCGGCGATAGTTGTACCAAAACCAACCATGAAAGCAAAAAGAATAATCCACTTTGTAGAGCCTTTTTTTGCAAAATCACTTGCTAGACCTTCTCCAACAGGGAAAATACCAACTTCAAGACCTAAAAGAAAAACAGCGAGACCAACACCAACTATAGCGAGTCCAATGGCAGTGCTTAACCAGTTTGTAGGCACTGATTGGATGATTGCTAGTTGAAAAAACACAATCACTAAGATAATAGGCAATAAATCTCTGAATGATTCTTTTAAAAGTTGTAAAAATGAAGCAATGCTTAGCACACAATATCCTTGTTGTTATTAGTAAAGGAATTATATCTTGCAAACCTAAAATGATAGATTAGAAGTTTATGCTAAATAAAGTGTTTTATGGATAAAATTTCAGCCTCATAACGGTTCGGTGTCCGAGTGGCCGATGGTGCAACCTTGGAAAGGTTGTGTAGGTGCAAATCTACCGAGAGTTCGAATCTCTCCCGAACCACCAT
>JAGGWO010000070.1 GCA_021157485.1 Sulfurimonas sp.
ATAAAAAAACGCCAAAATACAATCACTTCAATTGGTAAATCATAGGTAAGAATTTTTAAAGCAGTCCAACCACCACCCCATAATAACATCGCTAAAACAAGGAGATAGGAGTAATGTTTTTCTTTTATATTCATCATAAAAGAGTATCTAAAAGTAGGTTAAAATAGAGCTTTTATTTCCAAGCTCTATGTCTAATACGTGAGTGGCAAGATGTACACTGTCTTAGTATTTGTGAATAATCCTCTATAGCTTCTTCAAAATCATTGTTATCAACAGATTCAATTAGGTCTTGAGCATACATTTTTATCATTTTTTCTCTTTTTTTAGCAAATTTTCCAGCATTTGCTTGATTCTCAGGTAAATACAATTTTGCATCGGTAGTGATAAGTGAATCTAAACTTGACATCAACCTTATTGAAGCATCTTTAACACCTGCTTTATTAGAGTAAAATCCAGCTTTTTGTATATCAACAACTGCACTTAACATTGTACGCATATCTGATGCAAGTTTTGACTGCTGTGTACTACTTCCTGCAAAAAGAGAAGAGGCTAAAAGAGCAGAGATAATTGTAGATATTATATATTTCATTTATTTTCCTTAGTATTGAATAATTTCTTTTGTGTACTCATTTAGAGTAACAGTTAGTGCACTATCTTTTACGCGCTTCTTCGCTTTTCTTTTTCCTCCATAGAATTTTTTCATCTCAGGTTTATAGCGTTTAAAATACTCATGGAACTTATCTGGACCAAGAACAGCTGAAGCCCATAGAGTATCATCTTCTGCTACTTCAATTATAATAGCAGCTAAGGCTTGTTCTGCTGGACCAGCTATATGTTTACACCCCTGCTTAGTATCAAATGCAGATAGGTGAGATGAACATACGATAATACCGCCTTTTTGTTCACACGCCATAGTAGTTTTTCCACGTGCTAAATACTGCACAAAACTATCTTCAGGAGTAGGGTGAGCTAGTTGATGAGAACAGATTGCACTATATGCAACTATAGTTCTTTTTGCTCCAACGCCACCTTTCCAAATATACTCTTCGCCATCTTCTGACGTTAGTTTTACATCTTTAGCTGTCTCTTCACCTAAATCTAAAAGTATAGATGGAGTTCCAACAAAAGGGTAGTTAAATAGGTAGTTTGTTTCTACTTTTAATCCAGAAGCTTTTAGGGCATTT
The DNA here is from genome assembly GCA_021157485.1 of Sulfurimonas sp. GTDB lineage: Bacteria > Campylobacterota > Campylobacteria > Campylobacterales > Sulfurimonadaceae > Sulfurimonas. Next base: position 1,185 of record JAGGWO010000070.1, read on the forward strand.
CCATCTGCATCTACAAGTTGTACTTTTTCATAAGCTACAAAAAGTGTACCGTCATCTGCTCTAAGCTGAGCAGTTATTGTTGATGGAGAAACACCAATCATGGCTCCGCTAATACCAGTAATTTTTAGAAAATTTCTTCTATCCATAAAAGTTCCTTGTTTGATTTTTATTAAAGAGTAAGTGAAAACTACTGTTAATTCTCAATTAGACTTTAATAAAGGGATAGTCTCCCTTTATTAATTATAGAATTATGACTATGCAAATAGATCAGCCATAATTCCTGAGTACCAGTCGCGAAGTGCTTTAGCAGTACCTTTTGAGCGGAACTTGCCAGATGCAGCTTTAGGAACATGACCTTTACCTTTGATAACTTTACCAGTCCATGAGAAGTCGTGAGTTACCATGATTCCCTCTTCTGGTTTGTCACCTACCATTGAGTAGCATACATTACCTGCTTTTACAGGAGTCAATTTTACAGCTAAAGTATGAGATTTACCAGCTAAACGAGCAGTGATTTCAGCAGCACACTGTTTACCAGCCCATACTGCAGTCTGACCACTTGGTGGAATAGCGTGAGCTACAACATCACCAACTGCATACACATCGTTGTCGGTTGCAGTTTGGAAAGAACAGCCATTCATAAGTACCTTATGGAATGAATCATCTGAAGTTTTAAGAGAAGCCATTTGTACTACAGGATTTGCTTTGTTATTAGGCATAAGGTTTAGAACTTCATAGTTGATAGTTTTATTAGTTGCATCATCCATATCAGTTGCAGCTGTAGAGTATGAAATAGTTTTAGCATTAGCATCTACATCTTCAATTTTAGCGTTCGGAACATAAACAATTCTATCAGCATATAAATCTTTCCATGATTCCATAAATGCACCAAATTTAGCGAATTTAGATTTAGGATTAAGAACGATTACTTTACCTCGAATATCTTCTTTATTCATATATGCAGCAATCATTGAAGCTCTCTCAAACGGAGCAGGAGGACAACGGAACTTACCGTTCGGCACAGTGATAATAACATCACCATCTTCCATATTTGCAAGTTGACGCTCAAGGGCTACGTGCTCAGAACCTGGGATTAGTGCAGCAGGAGCACTGCGTGCTACTTTAGCAATTTTTTCTTTTGACCAAGTTGGGAATTGACCCTCATAATCGTAAGCGATACCTGGAGAAAGTACAAGAATTTCATATCCAACAGTTCCCGCAGCAGTAGTAACAGTTTTAGCTCCACGGTCAATTGCTACAACTTCTGATTTAAGCATTTTATAGCCATGTTTTTCAACAGGTTGAGCATAATCAAATACGAATGTACCTAAGTTCATACCTTCTAATTTACCTAAGTAAGTGTTAGAAACTGGACATGCCATAAAAGTATCATTTTTCTCTATAACAAGAACATCTAAACCTTTATTTTTTTTCATAAGATTATTAGCAACTGTTAAACCACCAAAACCACCACCGATAATAATAACTTTATGTTTACCAAGAACTTTACCACCACCAGCTGAAGCAGCTGGTTTTACTTCTGCGCTTGTACATCCACTCATACCTGTTGCAGCAACAGCCGCTACGCCTAATGCACCCATTTTCATAGCGTCTCTACGATTCATATTCATAATCTCTCCTCAAAGTTTAAATTGTAAAAATATTACAT
>JAGGWO010000198.1 GCA_021157485.1 Sulfurimonas sp.
CGTCAGCCTCGTTATGCTTACTCAATCTCTCGTTCAGGTTTAGTAACAATGTTCGACCTTAACACTCCGGGTCAACAAAAAATTGCTCAGATCCAAGTTGGTTCTGATTCTCGTGGTCTTGCAGTATCTCCAGATGGTAAATACCTAATGGCTGGTAACTACGTTCCAGGTGGTGCAATTCTTATGGATGCAATGACTCTTGAGCCACTGAAAGTTTATCCAACTTCATCTGTAATTGATAACGATGGTAACATCGGTTCTTCTCGTGTTGCTGGTATATATGATACACCATACGGTCCATATATCGCATTTGCACTTAAAGATGCTGGTCATGTTTATATCGTAGATTACTCTAAACCAAACTTCCCAATCGTTGGTGATATTCCAAATATTGGTAAAATTCTTCATGATGGTTTCCTAAATGAAGGTAAAGAGATTGGTCGTTATTTATTCCAAGCATCTCAAGGTTCTGATGTTATTGGTGTAGTTGACTTTAAAACTAAATCTTTAGTTACTAAAATCTATACAGGTCCATCTGCTAAGCCACACCCAGGTCAAGGTTCTTCATTTTACAATGAACACTTAGGTCAACAACTTGGTGCTACAGTTAACATGAACTTAGGTCAAGTTACAATTTGGGATGATAACTTCGATGTTATCCGTCAAATTCCAACAGCTGGTGGTGGATTATTCATCGGTACATCTGAGCATACTCCATTCCTATGGGCAGATAATGTACTTGGTGGATCTTCTAACTGGAATAAAGTTTACTTAATTAACAAGCAAACTTTAGAAGTTGATAGAATCCTTACTGTTGGTACTAAAAAAGGTACTATCATTGATCCAGTAACTCATAAAACTCTTTATAGCTGGAAAGTTCCAACTGTTAAAGATGCTAATGGTAAAGCTATTACTCCACGTATTCTTCACGCTGAACCAGCTAATCACGGTCACTGGACTATGATTTCTGAGTGGAATGCAGGTCGTATCGGTATCTATGAAGCTAAAACTGGTAAATTTGTTAAATACATCAAAGGTTTAACAACTCCTACTTTTACTTACTCTATCGAACACAGACAAACTATTCCAGGTGCATAGTCACCTTTTTCTCTCCCTCGGGAGAGAAATCCTTTCTTAATTACTTCAACGACTTACAATTTCAAACTAATTTCATTCTTATATAATAATTAATTATAAAAATATGCAATTATGCATATTTCAACAATATAAACAAATTTCCTATTTTCTTGGGCTTATAATCTTTATTTCAAGCTTCTTTTTGTTAGACTACGAAATCAAAATAAAGAAAAAAATATGAATAAAAAAATTATATTAATGGCGGCTTTTTGCTCTCTTCTTTCGTCAAATGAACTAGATGGTAAAAAAGTTTTTGAAACATATTGTTGGGGTTGTCATCATCAGACTGCAGTTGCGTTTGGGCCTCCTTTTGCTGAAATAGCTAACAAACGTACAAAAGATGAGATTAAAGCTTATATAATAGAACCAAAGGCTATGTATAAAGCTTTTGGTTATAAAAGAACAGTTATGACAGAGCTAAAGCTTAATGACCAAGAAATAGAAGCTATTTCTAACTATGTTATATCTTATAAAGGTAAAAAATAATGTTTAGACTATCAAACCTAATATCTGCTGTAGTCGAAGATAAACCAGAGAGAATTCTTGATGGTTCAATCGCTATATGGAACTTTACAAACAGATGTAATCTATCTTGCTTACACTGCTATTCAAAATCAACTCTAGATGAAATTGACACACTGACAACTGAGCAGATTAAAAAAACAATTTTAGAGATGAAAGCTAATGGTGTTAAATTTATTATCTTTTCTGGTGGTGAGCCACTTACTCGTAAAGATCTTTTTGAAATTGCAGACTTCTGTAAAGATAATGGAATTATCACTTACCTCTCAAGTAATGGTCTTTATTTTACTAAAGGCAATGTACAAAGAATCGTAGATACATTTAACTATGTTGGAGTAAGTATTGATGGTGATGAGCCAACACATGATTACTTCCGTGGATTAAAAGGTGCATTTAAAGAGACTCTAAAGGCAGTACAACTTGCAAACTCTACTGGTGCAAAGGTTGGTATTAGATTTACCATGACTAAAGATACAATAGGCTCGTTAGAGTATATGTTTGACTTGGTTGAGAAAGAGAATATACCTAAAATCTATATCTCTCACTTAGTTTACTCTGGACGAGGTTTAGATAACTTAAAAATGGATCTCTCTAAAGAGCAAAGACGTAAGGCTGTTAAATTCATTCTTAAAAAAGCATTTGAGTATTATGAAACAGGTAGAGATATAGAGATAGTTACAGGAAATATGGAGATGGATGCTGTTCTTTTCTTAAATGAATTTGCTACTAGATACCCAGACCTAAAAGATGCTATGAGAAAAAGACTTGTAACTTGGGGTGGAAACTCTGCAGGACGTAAACTACTAAATATTAACTCAGAAGGTGACGTGAGACCAGATCCATTTTTCCCTTTAACTGTTGGAAATATTATAGAGCAAAACTTTGGTGATGTATGGCAATCAGGTGAGCTGTTAGACCAGCTTAGAATACATCCAAGAACACAAATAAGCGGTATATGTGCTGATTGTGAACAGCTAGACATCTGTAATGGTGGCTCACGTGCTCGTGCTTATGCAATTACGGGTGACTTATGGAGTGAAGATCCATCATGTTATTTAACTGAACAAGAAAGAAAAAAGGATTAGAATGTTGAAAAAAATATTACTAAATAGTGTAGCTACAGCTTTACTGTTTTCAGGTCTAAACGCAGCAGGTGTTAATCCTATCACTTCAATGCTAAATACAAACGAGAAGATATTTGTTGTTGAGAGAGAGAGTGAATCTCTTGCTATTATAGAAAAAGGCTTAACAAGAGGTCATCTCAAAGGTATGCACAACATGAACCACGGTGTTGTTAAGTTTGATGGTAAAGATGGCTATGTAATAAGCCGTGATGGCTGGGTTATAAAATTTGATCCAGAAAAAGAGGTTAAAGTAAAAGAGCTTAAAACAAGCGACAGTGCTATCGGTTTTACTATAACAAAAAACTTTCTTGCAGTTGCTAACTATGCTAAAAAGAGTGTAGATATTTTAGATAGAGACCTGAATCCTCTTCAGTCATTTGAGACTGGTTCTAAAAATGTTGGTATTAAAACATACAAAGACTATCTAATTTTTTCACAAATGGACAATGACAAAATCACTGTTTTAAAAGATAAAAACTATGGAAAAGGTCTTCCAAACTTTGTAATATATAAAGAGTTTGAAAACGTTGGAACAATGCCTTTTGACGCTATGATAAAAGATAATAACTTCATTACAGGTTTCTTTGTAAGTAAATTTTTTGGAGTACTCGATTTAGATAAAATGGAATACAAAAAAATAGATATTTTACTGGGTGACAGAAAACCTGTTCTTAAAGTACCACACTTTGGTTTTTGGAGTATTAGCAATAGTAATGTGTTCATCCCTGCAGTTGGAGACAATAAGGTTTTAGTATATACTCCGGATTTTAAATTTGTTCAAAGTATTGAGACTGAAGGTTTACCAGTTTTTACTGCACTTTCTCCTGATAAAAAATATTTAGCGGTAACATTTAGCGGTAAAAAATTTCCTGTTATTCAGATTATCGATACTAAAACTCTTAAAATTATTAAAAGATTTGAGTTTGATGGAAAAGTTCTACATGTTAGA
>JAGGWO010000081.1 GCA_021157485.1 Sulfurimonas sp.
ATAAAGTTGTTCTTGAAAGAATGGATTTCCCGGATCCGGTTATCTCTGTTGCAGTTGAGCCAAAAACTAAAGCTGACCAAGAAAAAATGGGTATTGCTTTAAGTAAACTTGCTGCTGAAGATCCATCTTTTAGAGTTAACACTGACGAAGAGACTGGTCAGACTATTATCTCTGGTATGGGTGAGTTACACCTTGAAATTCTTGTAGATAGAATGAGAAGAGAATTTTCTGTTGAAGCTGAAGTTGGTGCTCCACAAGTTTCTTACCGTGAGTCTATCAAAAAAGAAGTACAACAAGAGTACAAGTATGCAAAACAATCAGGTGGTCGTGGTCAATTTGGTCATGTTTATCTTACTGTTAAACCAGGTGAAGCAGATACAGGATTTGTATTTACAAATGCTATTAAAGGTGGATCAGTTCCTAAAGAATTTATTCCAGCGGTTAGAAAAGGTTGTGAAGAAGCTATGCAAACTGGTGTTCTTGCAGGTTATCCTATGGAAGATGTTGATGTTACACTATATGATGGTTCTTACCATGATGTGGATTCAAATGAGATGGCATTTAAACTTGCTGCTTCAATGGGATTCAAAGCAGCATGTCGTATTGCTGAACCTTCAATCTTAGAGCCAATGATGAAAGTTGAAGTTGAAGTTCCTGAAGAGAACATGGGTGATGTTATTGGTGACCTTAACAGACGTCGTGGACAAATCAACTCAATGAGTGACCGTTCAGGTAACAAAATTGTTGATGCTCACGTTCCACTGTCTGAAATGTTTGGTTACTCAACTGACCTTCGTTCAGCTACTCAAGGACGTGCAACATACTCTATGGAATTTGATCATTATGCAGAAGTTCCAAGAAACGTATCTGAAGAGATTCAGAAAAAGAGAAATGGTTAATCTTTAACTATTTCTTTTAGTAGCAACGTATTGCGTTGTTACTAAAATGACTTCCTCTCTCTACCTCTTTTTAAATATATTATTAATAGTGTCGATTTTAACATTATTATTCTGATATAATTACAAAAAAATAATTTGTGGACAATTTAATGAAAAAAATAGTTATTATTTCTCTTTTTACAGCAATTATAATGGCTAATAATTTAGATGTTAATTCAACACTGAATTCTGATGTAAACAGATCAATAAACAAAGATGTTAATGCTACACAAAAAGTTGTAGTAAAAAAAGCTCCAAATGTTTACTCTGCTTTAGGTGATGTTATTTATGGTAATATTGATAGTATTGTAAAGCTACAAGAGCTAGATGCTTTTAAAAGTTTTAGTGAAAAAATAAAAAATTATTCAAAAAGTGTAGAAAAATCAAAAGCGATTGGATTTGATATTGAATCTGGCAATAAAAATGTAGATAAAGTTGTTTATCTAGAGACTTTAAGAACTCTCTCTAAAGAGAATGATTACTTTGTAAGAAGTGTAAATAGTGCTTATAAATCATCTATTGAAAAAGAAGATAATAAACTATTTTTAGAAACTGTTAACAGTGGCCTGCTTGACACGAATAAAAAAAGAGAACAAATTGTAGAGTATTATCTTAAACACTCCCAAGATATAAATGCATCAGGTGTAATCCAAAAATATTTAGATGAAGATGCACAGTTAAAGAAAAAGAAAAAATCATATGATTATGCGAAAGCAAAAAGATTACGTGATGAAGCGAAAATTAGAAGAATTAGAGAAGAAGATAAAAAGAAACAGGCAGAGTTAGAAAAAGAACTTACAGAAGAAGTAAAACAAAAAAAGATTGAAATTAGAGAAAATCAAAAAAAAGAATTATTTCACTAAGACCAATTAAACGCTTCAGACTCACTAGGTCTCCCCTCTAGTGTAATGTATGGTTTATACTCTGACTTATATGAGAGAGATGGACAATCTTCTACATAATATCCTAAATAAATCCATTTTTTATTGCTACGCTGGGCAAATTTTATTTGATTGTAGAGTGATAGTTTTCCCAAAGAGTACCCAGAGTAATCAGGGTCATAGTAAAAGTATATAGAAGAGATACCATCTTCTAAAACATCTATCAAATCTACGCCAATTAATCTCTCTTCATCAAAATATAAAACCTCATATCCAAACTCATTATGTCCTGTGACAAATGACTCGTAGTAATGCTCAGGTGTTGTTTTAGTGTAACTCCACTCTTTTTTATCTTTCATATGTAAGTGATATTTTGCAAACAGATCTAAGTGAGCTTGTGAGAGTGTAGGGGTCTGAACATAACTTTTTATATGAGAAGCTTTTTTTATTATACGTCTTTGTGATTTTGAAAAGGTAAAGTTTTTTACATCAATTTTAATACTTTGACACTCATTACAATCTCCGCAGATAGGACGAAAGTACATTTTTCCGAATCTTCTAAATCCTCTTTCTATTAAATCTTGACAGTTTTGCGCGGAGCAGTTTTCAATTACTTTATAGTGAGTTGTTTGCTCTTTGCCTTTAATATATGAACATTTGTCGTTAAGGGAAAATTCTTTAAGTAGATTCATATCGTGATTTTGACATAATTTACTTTATAAATCACCTATAAAGAGAAGTTAATGGAATATTTTTTAAAACATAAAACAGTAATTATTAGAAGTTTGGGTGGAATGATGTTGCTAATGGGTTTTGCTATCCATTTTTGGACTACACCAAAAGAGGGAATTAGTGCTAATGACAGAGCTACAGCTAATGTTGCAAGAATGGAAGCTAAAGTCAAAGGACAAAGTTCAACTCAGAGTAAAGCTTCAAAAAAAAGTGATGCTAAATTTTTAGATGAGTTAAAAGATACTCAAGCAAAACAGTTGCGGTATTTAACTATTCTTGCGATGATTTTAGGAGTAGGATTTTTAGGCTATAGTTTTATGCCTAAAAAGCAAGAGAGTTAAGAGCGATTTTGCGCTATTAAAACTCCCTCTATCATCTTGTCGATATCACCATCTAAAATAGCAGATATATTTGATAGTGCTTCATTGCTTCTAGTGTCTTTTACCTGTTGGTATGGCTGCATTACATAAGAGCGAATCTGATGTCCCCAACCTATCTCACTTTTTGCAATTCCATCCTGTTCAGCTTTTTGAGCTTCAAGCTCTAACTCGTAAAGACGTGACTTTAACATTTTCATAGCGGTAGCTTTGTTTTTATGCTGACTTCTATCATTTTGACACTGAACAACTACACCCGTTTCTATATGTGTCAATCTTATAGCTGATTCTGTTTTATTGACATGCTGACCACCTGCACCGCTTGAACGATAAGTGTCAATTCGGATATCTTTATCCTCAATGACTATATTAATGTCATCATCGACTTCAGGAGAAACCATAACTGAAGAAAAAGATGTATGACGTTTTGCATTTGAATCAAAAGGGGAGATACGAACTAGTCTATGAATACCATTTTCAACTTTTAAGTAACCGTAGGCATTTTCACCTTTTATAATGATTGAAACATCTTTTATTCCAGCCTCATCACCTTTTTGATAATCAAGTATTTCAACTTTAAAGTCACGTCTCTCAGCCCAACGTTTATACATGCGCAGTAGCATTTCAGCCCAGTCTTGAGACTCTGTTCCTCCAGCACCGGGGTGAATGGATAGGATAGCATTATTAGAATCACTGTCACCGTTTAGAAGAACTTCTATCTCCATATCTCTTATGGAACCCTCTAAGGCTGAAGCATCATCATAGAGAGCTTGTATGGACTCTTCGTCATTTTCCTCTTTTGCCATCTCATAAAGTTCAGTTGCATCAAGAACTGTATCATTAGCAAGAGTGTATTTTTCAAGCTTACGCCCAAGTTGCGTTTTCTCTTTTTGAATTTTTGCTGCGTTCGTAGCATCATTCCAAAAATCTTGCTCATTTTCTAAAGCCTCTATTTCATCAAGTCTTGTCTGTATTTTCTCTGGTTCTACAACACCACTGATATTTTGCATCTTAATAGTGACATTTTTTAAAAGTTCTGTATATTCGTAGTTATCCATAAATCTATTCCATTATTGTATAATTGCGATTATAACACACCAAGGTGAAATATATGAAGATTATCTCGAATCCATTAGAGTTAAAAGAGTATTTAAAAAATAATAATAAAACAGTTGGTTTTATTCCTACTATGGGTGCACTACATGAAGGGCATATCTCTCTTATAAACAGAGCAAGTGAGGAAAATGAGCTAGTTGTTGTTTCCATCTTTGTAAATCCAACACAGTTCTTAAAAGGTGAAGATTTAGATAACTATCCCTCACGTGAACAAGCAGATAAAAAAATATGCTCTTTTGCTGGCGTAGATGTACTTTTTTACCCAAACGCAGATGATATTTACACTAGTGATGAAGTAAGTGTGCAAGCTCCAAATGTTAGAGGGTATGTGTTAGAGGGAAGAAGTAGACCAGGGCATTTTAGTGGTGTTTTGACTGTAGTAATGAAGCTTTTAAATATAGTTTCACCCACAAGAGCTTACTTTGGTAAAAAAGATGCTCAGCAACTCAATCTAATAACGCTAATGGTAAAACAACTTTTTATGAGTGTAGAGATAGTTCCTGTTGATACTGTTAGAGAAGCTGATGGATTAGCACTCAGCAGTAGAAATATCTATCTCAACGAGTATGATAGAAAAGAGGCTCTTAAAATTTCTGCTTCGCTTCATGTATGCTCTAGAATGGTTAGTAAAAATATACTAGACACTAAAGAGATAATAGCTAGTATGAGAGAGACTCTCTACCCGCTAGAGATTGCTTATGTTGAAATTTTAAATCGTAATTTTGAAAAAATTGAGCAGGTAGAGATTGGAGATAGTGTTATTTTAGTGGAAGCCATTGCAGGAGAGACAAGACTCTTAGATAATATTTGGCTATAGTGATGGCTTTAAATAACCATCTTCTACCATAATATCAACTGCTTTTTTAAAGATAGGTACTGAAGTTTGTGCTGCAAAATGACTCTTTTTAGGCTGGATTACAACGACACCGATAGTATATTTACTTTTTTTATCATTTGCAAATCCAACAAACGCAGTGTTGTATTTGTGAACATATCTACCTTTTTCAACTATATGAGCTGTTCCTGTTTTACCGCCAACCTCTAAGCCTTCTGTTATAGCTTTTACTCCAGTTCCTTTATTTACAGTTTTTACAAGAATTTTTTTCATTCTAAGGGCAGTTGAACTTTTTATAGCTTGAACTTGCTCTTCATCTTCTGTAAACTTCTCTTGAGAAAACTCATCTATAAAACTTTTGATTATTTTAGGATAAACCATATTCCCATTATTGTTAAACGCACTGTAAGCACGCATGAGCTGCATAAGGTTTGCTCTCATACCATAACCGTAAGAGCAGGTTGCTTTGTATATCTCATTTTCTAATCTTTTTGAAGATGGGATAGAGCCGACTTTTTCATAGATTAAATCAGGTGTAGATTTTTGTGAGAAACCAAATTTTTTAAGACCTTGATTAAATTCATAGCCTGAGAGTTTCTGAGCGAGTTGAGCAATACCGACATTTGATGAGTGAACTATTACATTTTCAGCAGAGAGCCAATCAAATTTATGCTCATCAGTTATAACTTTACGACCTATTTTAAATCTACCGTTATGCCCATTTACCAAGTCATAAGGATTTACCAGTCCTTTATCAAGAAGTAGGGAGAAGGTAATAGGTTTGATAACACTTCCCGGTTCAAAACTATACTCAATCATGCCACTGTTTAAAGAGGGATAGTCACTGCGTTTGATGGATTTAGGCAGGTACCTATTTGAACTAGCCATTGTTAAAATTTCACCATTAGTAGAGTTCATTACGGCGAGCATCACCTGCTTTGCTTCAAGTTCTGCTTTCATCTCATCAAGCATTTTTTCCATCTTGATTTGAAGTGCTACAGGAATCGTAAGTTTTATATCAAGCCCAGCTATCTTTGCCTTTGTAAAACTCTCTTTATTTAGTATAATATAGCTGTTTACATCACGTTTACCTCTGCTTGAGCCATCTTGTCTAGCGCACAAGTCGCCATCAAACTTTTTCTCTAAGCCTTTAACTCCACTTATATGTGTATAACCATCCTCTTCCATTTTATGAGGATAACCGATAATAGGTGTTAAAAGATTACCATATGGATACTCTCTACTCTCTCCGCTTTCTATAATGCTGAGTCCATGAACAGATCTGTAACCGGTCTTAGGGTTTTTTAACTCCATAAAAACTTTAAATCTTCTAAGCTCACGTGCAAGTTTTTTTAAGTACTGTGCTTGAATTTGTGGAATATGATAGCTAAGAACTACTACACCTTTGCGTTTACTTAGTCTCTTTTTAATCTCTTTAGTACCTATACCAGAGTAGATACTAAAAAGTTCAACAAAGAGCTCTTTCTTCTGCGGGTCAATGTATCTTGTATTTACAACAGCTTTATAGAGTTTTTTAGTAGTGGCAATATGAAAGCCATCTGCTGAGATAATACTTCCACGTCCAGCTTTTGAACTCTCTTTCGCGTACAGGGATGGAGTATGGCGAGGTTTAACAGCGCTAAAAAGCATAACACCTAGAAAAATAGCGAAGGCAATCCCGATTAGAATGTAAAGAAGAAGTATTTTTTTGCTTTTATTACGATTTGCCATTAATTTATACTTGTTTAGATTTTAAAAAGATTATAACATTTTAAATTGATTATGTGATTAACTTCTTAGCTTTGAAAAAGCTAAAGCTTTAGTGGCCACAGCGGCTCAAGCGAAGATAAAGTGGCTTTGCTACTTTATCGGACTATAATTGTGTTCTTCCTAACTCTTTGTATGCGTTTAGTGCTTTATTTCTTATCTCAAGCATTAGTTTCATACTTGTTTCAGCTTTACCAATAGCAAGTGCGGCTTGATGAAGGTCTTTAACCTGTCCCGTTGCTAAATCAGCAAGAGTATTTTCACCACTTACTTGAAGTTCATTTACTTCACTAATAGCAGATTTGAGTTGCTGAGCAAAAGCTTCTCCGCCAGTAGCTTCGATTTTACTTTTTTGTTTAAGTAAGTCGGCAGTTGATGTGCCAGATATACCGTCGATTTTTCCGAATTCACTCATAATAAACTGCCCCCTTAATTATTTTATTTTATTGTAACAGTGACAGAGCACTATTTGCCATATCTTTTGCGCTTTGAAACGCAGCTACATTTGCTTGGTAAGAGCGTGTTGCTTCTACTAAATCGGACATTTCGATAACAGGATTAATATTTGGATACGCAACATAACCATTTGCATCCGCATCGGGATGATTTGGCTCAAATTTCATCTTTGGCGCACTATCATCACGCGAAATCTTGTCAACTATTACACTCATTATAGCAGGATTAACTTTTTTACCAAATTCACCTTCATTTAATGGATCTGAGTATTTGGCACTGTTAGTCATCCCACTAAGAGCTTTGTTAAACTGCTCATTAAAGTCTATAGCTTTAAACACAACTTCTCTACGTCTATAAGGTCCACCCTCTTCAGTTCTAGTTGTTTGTGCATTGGCAATATTTGATGATATGACATTTACACGAACTCTCTGAGCCGATAGGCCATAACCACTAATATCAAAGCTATTTAAAAAGTTACTCATTTTAGTTTACCTTCTGTGAAGCATCAATTACACTTCTAAAAATCATAGCACTTTTCTTTCTAGAAGCGATAAGAGCATTAAACATAATCGAGTTTTTACTCATCTCTGTTGTCTCTACATCTATGTCAACGGAGTTTACATCGTTTCTAGCCATATGACCATCACGATAAAAAAGAGTTGCTTTGCTAGAAGTTTGTTCACTTTGTAACGGAATATGACTTTCATCTGTTTGAGCAAGAGCCAATTTAGATGAGTCATCATTAAAGATTTTTGCTTTTTGAGCTATAAGTGCATCTTGGAAACTTATATCTCTTGGTTTGTAAAAAGGAGTATCAGCATTTGCAATATTTGATGCAATCAT
>JAGGWO010000042.1 GCA_021157485.1 Sulfurimonas sp.
CTCAAGATAATTCAGGTAGAAAAATGCCACCAGACTTAAATCGTCGTCAACTTTCATCAGTGGTAACTGTAAAAGATGGAAATAGAATTATCCTCGGTGGACTTATTAATACTAAAAATACTAATAAATCAAATAAGGTACCAATTCTAGGTGATATTCCTATTATTAGCTATCTATTTAAGTATGAAGAAAAAGTAAAAGTTGTTCAAGAGTTAGTTATTATTATCGAACCTCATATTATTGATAAAGAAGTAGATTCTATCTCTCTTTCTGATTTGGGCTATGAAGGTCTAAGTGATGAAATCTTAACCGCAGAAAGTGGATCAGTGTCAGATGGAGCAGATTTTTTAAGTAAACAAAACGCTAAAAAAGTTGGATTGAAACACTCTTCAAAAGACAATAGCGAAGAAAAATAGGACTACAATTATATGAGTTCTAGTATCTATATAAATTCTAAAAATGTATTTTTGGATACTGTGAATTCTAAGGACTATATACAGCTTGATCGTGTCTCTACAATTTATCAGGCACTTAAAGACTCTATAAAGAAACCCCTTAAGATGATACTTCTTTATGGAAAACCTGGTACCGGTAAGAGTATGTTTCTAACAAAACTCTATCATGACTTATCATCTTCGCAAATTGTACACATATATCAGACACCTATTTTAGATGAGAGTGAGTTTTATAAAATATTAGCTCAGGATATATTTTCCACAAAATATAGTGGAGAACTAAATTTTACACAGTTCATGAAAATAGTTGCAAATTCAGATATTAGTTCAATCCCCGTAGTACTTCTAGATGAGGCTCAGTTATATTCTGATGCTTTAATGGAAAAAATTAGACTTATATCAGATACTAGAACAATAAAATTCGTAATTACTTTACATAAGACTGAAAAAGAGGACTTGATAGCAAAAGAGCACTTTCAAACAAGAATTTGGGAGACTATTGAGCTAGAAAATGCTTCAAATGCAGAATTAAAAATCTATATTCAAAAAAAACTCATGAAAGCAAACTGTTTTGATAGTGCAAATATGTTTACTACTAAATCTGTAAACAAAATTTTTAAACTAACTAATGGCAACTATAGAGATACAAACAAGCTTCTATATGCACTATTTGATATTTATTCAGCCTACGACACAAATCATCAGCTATCAAGTGTAGGTACAACACATGTTTCTAATAAACTTATCGAGATGTCAGCTATACATACAGGTTTAATAAATGCTTAATACAAGAGACCTTGAAGAGCGTTGGTTAAAGTATAAAATAAAATCTTATATCCCGTATGCTACAATTGCATTAAGTTCTATCGTTATAATTATAGTTGTCTCTATATTTTTAAATTCGAATAAAGTAGAAAAGAAAACCACTCTTTCACCTGAGATAAAAGTAGAAAAAGAAGTTCAGCAAGTTAAAATAAAAACAATATTAACAAAAGCTACAGAAGCAATAGAAAAAACACCTCCGACTAAGGAAGCTATTCAAATACAAAAAACCACTGTTGAGGAAGTTCCTAAAACAATTGCTATAGTCTCCCAAGGAAACTCTATAAAGAGACAAGAAGCATCATTAAAGCTCTCTCCTTCACTTGATTTTATGAAAAAAATGCAACACTCAAGCCTACCTTACTATCAAGAAGAATCTGCTATAGAACAGGAATCTAGATCGCAAATAGTTGAAGAGGTAGAAGAATTAGAGATAGAAGAAAATACTGACACAACAGTAGTTGAAGAAGAACCTAAAAAAATAACCATCCAAAGACGTGATTCAGCAGATGATATTAGAGGTATTATAAAAAGGTTTAAAAAGAACAACAATCCTGCACTTAGCCTTTTTATAGCAAAAAAATATTATGAACTTGGTGAATACCATAAAGCTTATAATTATGCTTTAATTACCAATGAAATAAATAGCGATATTGATGCAAGCTGGATAGTATCTACTAAATCCCTTGTAAAATTAAATCAAAAAGATATGGCAATACAAACTTTAAAACAATATATAGAAGATTCACATTCAAGCAGTGCAAAAATACTTCTTGATGAGATAATTTCAGGAAAATTTAGATGAAAATAGTATTAATTCTTTTTTTAGCATTAAATCTTTATGCTAATATAAAACAAGATATGTTTAATTTATATCAAAATCAAAAGTATGAAGATGTTTGTACAATGGGTTTTGATAATTTCAACAAAAATAACAAAGATGAAGAGTTTATCTCTTTATATGCCTTCGCCTGTTTAAATTCTGATTACATAGATAGACTCGCCATTCCAGTAGCTATGTTAAAGTTCTCTAAAGAGTCTCGCTCAAACTCAGCATACTTTTCTGTAATTCTTATGCAAAAAAAACTACTCTATCATGCACTACAAGACAACTATGATTTATCAACTTTAAAACTACCAACTACAGATTATGTACTCTCAAAAGTATTTGATTTATACTCCAAACTTAAAGAGCATGAACCTAGAGCATTTTATCTATTTGAAGATGAAAATGATAAAAAGCTCACGTATAAGCTCTACCTCTCAAAAGATGAAAAGCTTAACAAAATGGTTATTGAAGAGTTTTATGATACAATAACTATAAAACGACATGTATACTGGTAGGAATTAATTGTGGATAGAATAACAACAGATTTACTTGCTAATGGCTCTATAATGAAGGGTCAAGTCGATAGACTTCTCTCAAAAGGTATAAGTGAGTACCTTATTTTAAGAGACATTACCCTTTCTGGTTTTATGACAATGGATAGACTTGTAAGGTTTATTGTTCAACAGGTTAGAGATGGAGTTTATGATCTCTCTATTATAGATAATTATGACTATATTAGTGAAAAAGTTGTTTTAGAAAAAATTTCTGAAGAGTTAGATTTACTGTTTATAGATCTTGATTCTATTGATATGGACTATAGGCTAACACAAAGGGTTCCATTAGCACAGCTTAAAAAGCATAATGTAGTTCCAGTATCTGAAGATGAAATGAATGTTACAATAGCTTTCAAT
This sequence comes from Sulfurimonas sp., assembly GCA_021157485.1. Lineage (GTDB taxonomy): Bacteria > Campylobacterota > Campylobacteria > Campylobacterales > Sulfurimonadaceae > Sulfurimonas. Next base: position 3,018 of record JAGGWO010000042.1, read on the forward strand.
GATCCATTTGATATGGAAGCCCAAGAAGCGATACAAAGACTTTTTCCAAGAAAAATACTTAAAATTGCACTTGCAACAAAAAAACAAATATTATCTCACCTTTACAAAATTGAGCTAAAAGATAGTGTTAAAGGCCTAGTAACAAAAATTAGAGATGAGCTAAACTCAATTAGTTCAATGGAAGAGCAGCAAGAAGCATCTTCTATTCTTCTACTTATTGATGTTATACTGAAGACTTGTATTAGGGGTAGAGCTAGTGATATTCATGTTGAGCCTACTGAAAAAAACTGTGTGGTTCGTGGACGTGTTGATGGTAAACTTACGGAGATGTTTATCTTTGAAAAAGATATTTACCCTCCACTTGCCTCAAGATTAAAACTACTTGCTAACTTAGATATCGCAGAGAAAAGAAAACCTCAAGATGGACGTTTCTCAGCTACAGTTGCTGCAGCAGAATTTGATTTTCGTATATCAACACTTCCTATACTCTACGGTGAGTCTATCGTTATGCGTATCTTAGATAAAGAAAAAGCACTTGTTAAACTAGAAGATGCAGGTATGGATACAGTAAGTTACAACAAACTTATAAAAGGTCTAGAAGCACCTTATGGAATCATTCTTGTAACAGGACCAACTGGTTCTGGTAAAACAACAACTCTTTATGGGGCTCTAAATGAGCTTAGAAATGTTGAAGACAAGGTTATTACAGTTGAAGATCCTGTTGAGTATAGAATGAATCTGATTCAACAAGTTCAAGTAAATGCGAAAGTTGGTCTTAGCTTTGCAGATGCCTTGCGCTCAATTTTAAGACAGGATCCAGATAAGATTATGATTGGTGAGATTCGTGACCAAGAGACACTAGAAATTGCTATTAAAGCAGCACTAACAGGTCATATGGTTATCTCGACTCTACACACGAATGACTCAATCAGTGCTATTCCTCGTATGGTTGATATGGGAATCCAGCACTATCTGATTAGTGGTGCATTAGTAGCTATTCAAGCCCAACGTCTTGTTAGAAAGATATGTAAGCACTGTAAAGTGGTGGAGGAAGTTCCTTCATCAGTACTTGCAGAACTAAAAGGCTTAGTTCCTGATGGTACTCTATTTTATAAAGGAAGTGGCTGTAGAGAGTGTGGAGATACTGGATATATGGGTAGAGAGATGATATGTGAAGTATTAACAATTACAGAAGACTTGTCATCACTTATAGCCAAAGGTGCATCTAAAGAACTTATGCATGAACAAGCGATCAAAGATGGTTTTATTGGCATATATGAAAATGGTGTACAAAAAGCTATTGATGGAATTACTACTATTGAAGAAATATTAAAGGTGGCAAAAGGATGAATTACTTTGTAGCAACAGTTTTAACAAAAGGTAAAAGAGAAGAGATAGGTTTATATGCAGAAGATAGAAAAAGTGCTAATAACTATGCAAAACTGAAATTTTCTGGAATTATTATTAAAGTTATTGAAGGCGAAGAACCTCTAGAAGCTAGATTTGCAAGATTCAAAGATGAACTACTTGTAAATGTTAAAAAAAGAAAAATGAAACCAGATTCACTCATTGCAGCTATCAGACAGTTAGCCGTTATGACAAATGCTGGTATATCAATACATGATTCTATTAAAGAGATTGCTGAGGCAACAGACGATGAGACACTTGATCGTGTTTTTTCTAAACTTGCAGATGATATCAACTCTGGGCATTCACTCTCTGCCTCAATGGAAACTTTTCGCTTTGAACTAGGAAACTTAACTATTGCTATGGTTCAGCTTGGTGAAAAAACAGGTAACCTTGATGAAGCACTTTATTCTTTAGCTGATATGCTAGAAGAGATTCGTTCAAACTTTATAAAGTTTAAAAAGGCAATGGCATATCCTAGAAATGTTATGGTAGCTATGGCTGTTGCATTTACAATTCTTATCTCTTATGTTGTTCCAGAATTTAAAGCAATTTTTGAAGAACTGCATTCTGAATTACCACTGCCAACTATTATTTTACTAAAACTTGAATACTTATTTAATAACTTTGGTCCCTATGTTCTAGCAGTTTTAGCAGCTGCATTTGTAACATTTAAATATATGATAAATAACTATACAAATGTTAGGTATAGTTGGCATGAATTTCTATTAAAAATGTATCTGATAAAAAATATCATTAAATTTTCAACTTTAAATAGATTTACACTCGTTTTCTCAGAACTAGTTCGTGCAGGTATTCCAATTGCTGAAGCACTTGATACTTCTATTGAAATGATTGATAACTTACCTCTTAAAAAGAAACTACAAACGGTAAGAATTACCGTTGAAAAAGGTGGTACTTTAAACAGTGGTCTTCAAGAGACTAAACTTTTTGAAAATATGATTATTCAAATGGTTCGTGCTGGTGAAGATAGTGGTACTCTTGATACTATGATTAAAAAAGTTGCTGAGTATTATAAAATGCGTTTTGATGCAATTATTGATGGTCTGAGTGAAGCTATTGAGCCTATTATGCTCTTTATTATTGCTTCAATGATTATTCTTCTTGCTCTAGGTATATTCTTACCAATGTGGGATATGGGGAACGCAGTCCAAGGAAGATAATTTTAGTGATACTTTTAAGTGATCTCTACGTTGAAATTTAGTCGTTTACTTTATGTAAACTCCTAAATTTCGCCTTGACCTTACTCAAAATTATTCACCAAAATCTTAATAATGAACTTTACTCTATTATCTTGACCACTCTCTCTACTTTTTCTAAAAACTTTTTCATATTCTCTTCACTAGCTTTTATTTTATACTGCGTTTTTATGTCAAATATTTTCTCCAATATAGTTACACCAAAAACTTCACACTCATAATCTATAAAACGTACATCTGTATACTCTATAGATATAATTTTTTGTATCTCTTGTTGATACTCCGATAATTTAACTTCATTTATTACAAGATTTACAGCATCACTATACGCACGAACAAGCCCACCAGTTCCAAGCTTTGTTCCACCAAAATATCTCACAATTATAACAGCAGAGTTGATTAATTCTTGACCTTGAAGCACCATAAGAGATGGTTTACCAGAAGTTCCTTTTGGTTCTCCATCATCACTTGAATGCTCAACTATTTGATTAAATTCATTGAAGTATCTAAACGCAGTAACGAAATGTCTAGCTTTTGTGTGTTGTGATTTTAATGTTTTAAGTGTGGATTCATAATCTGAGTAAGGCATAAGATGAGCAATAAATTTTGATTGCTTCACCTCATGAGTAAGTTCAGAAGAAGTCTCTATATATTTCATAGAAATCTATGATAAGTTAGTAAAAACTTTTTGAACATCCTCATCATCTTCTAGTCTTTCAAGTATTTTATCAATATCTGCATGGTCTGCGTCTGTTATAGAGATAGGCGCGTTAGCCATTCTCTCTAGATGTGCTTTTTTAATCTCAATGCCCATATCTTCTAAAGCTTTTGTTAAAGTTCCAAAACTAGTATAATCACCAGTGACGATAGCAACACCATCTTCGGCTTCAATCTCTTCAAGACCAGCATCAATAAGTTCTAACTCTAACTCTTCTAAATCCATCTCATCTGTAAAATCAAATTCTATTAGTGCCTTTCTATCAAACATAAACTCTAAAGAACCATTTGTTAAGAGTTCTCCACCATGTTTAGTAAGTATATTTTTAACATTAGCGACTGTTCTTGTATTATTATCAGTCATACACTCTATGAAGATTAAAACACCATGAGGTGCTTTTCCTTCAAAATTAACTTCAAGCATACTTGCAGTATCTTTAGCACTCGCTCTTTTTATGGCTGCTTCAATATTATCTTTTGGCATATTTTCAGCTTTAGCATTGATTATCGCAGTTCTAAGTTTAGCATTCATATCAGGATCACTACTACCCTCTTTTGCTGCCATTGTAATAATTTTTCCAAGTTTTGGAAACAATTTTGACATTGCTCCCCATCTTTTTAACTTTGATGCTTTTCTATACTCAAACGCTCTACCCATAAATTATTCCTCTTCTTATATTGTTGAATTATACCATTAACTTAGTTGCGAGATACTTATCTCACCATTTTACATCCATTTTAATTTTCAAAGATGTATAATACCACATAAGGATTGTAAATGCGACTTGCTTTTAGATTAAAACACCATTTTTTCAGTGCTTTTCGTGAGATATTTGTTCACCATCATGGCTCTTTGGAGTTCCGCGCTAAAATTTTTGCACTTATTATTGCTGCTAATGAAAAAGCTAAGGTAGAAAGTTATATTATTGTAAAAACTGCGGCATTAAAAATATACAATGGTAATGAAGACAGAGCTAATCTATTAATGCTATCGACTAAAGAGTTAGTAAAAAAAGTAACAGATAATAATGGCCTAGACTTAGATACATTAGTAGTAAATATCCAAAAAGAGTTAAAAATAGTTCCAAGATATGCAAAAAAGATAGATGTCGAATCACTTAAACCAATAGTTGCCCTTTCATATGATACTGATACTATCTCCTATCAAGAAAATATTTTAGAATTTTTACAGAATTTAAAAGATGAAACTCTTAGTACGAAAAAAGACCAAATAGTTGAAGATGAAGAAAAATTACTTCAAGAGAGTAACAATAAATAGCCCTTAAGTCATTTAGGGTAAAATAGCATAAATTATTTACGACTTAGGACTTAATATGGATTTACAGACAAAAGCACTTCATTCAGGTTATGAAAAAGACTCACAAGGAACAATGGCAGTACCTATATATATGTCAACAGCTTATGAGTTTCGTGATGTTGAGCATGCTGCGAATCTATTTGCATTAAAAGAACTTGGAAATATTTATACTCGTCTTAATAACCCTACTACCGATGTGTTTGAGAAGCGTTTTGCTGAGCTTGAGGGTGGAGAAGCTGCTATTGCTACCGCTAGTGGTATGAGTGCAATTTTTTATGCAATTGCTAACTCTGCTGAAGCTGGAGACAATATAGTTTGTGCTAAACAACTTTACGGTGGAAGCTTAACTCTAAACGCACATACATTTAAAAGATTTGGAATCCAAGCACGTTTTTTTAATGTACATAAACCTGAGGAGATGGAAGCTCTTCTTGATGATAAAACAAAAGTTATCTTTTTTGAATCTTTAACAAATCATAGTATCGATGTTGCAGATATCGAAGCCATTACTAAAATTGCGAATAAGCATGGAATTCTTACAGTTGTAGACAATACTGTTGCTACTCCTGTTTTATGCCGTCCTTTTGAATTTGGCGCAGATATTACAGTTCACAGTGCTTCAAAATACACGACAGGGCAAGGTCTTGCTATTGGCGGTATATTAGTTGAAAGAAAAGGTCTGCTTGATAAACTAAAAGGAAATCCTCGTTATCCTCACTTCAATGAGCCAGACGCTTCTTACCATGGTTTAGTTTATGTTGATGTTCCACTACCTCCTTTTACTCTTAGAACTAGACTATCTCTTCTACGTGATATAGGTGCTGTAAGTTCTCCTTTTAACTCGTGGTTATTTATTCAAGGGATGGAAACACTTTCACTTCGAATGAGAGAGCACTCTGCAAATGCTCTTAAGTTGGCAGAGTTTCTAGAGTCTCATCCTAAAGTAAACAAAGTAAATTATCCTGGACTAAAAAGCAACTCAAACTATGAAAATGCACAAAAGTATTTTGAAAATGGTGCTTGTAGTGGACTTTTAAGTTTTGAAGTTGGCTCTTTAGAAGAAGCCACTAAAATCGTAAACGCAACTGAGCTTTACTCTTTAGTAGTAAATATAGGCGATTCAAAATCAATTATAACGCACCCTGCTTCAACAACTCATCAACAGTTAAACGCAGAGGAACTAGTTGCATGTGGTGTTCCTGCTGGACTTATTCGTATATCATGTGGACTCGAATCAGCAAAAGATTTAATAGCAGACATCAAGCAGGCTTTAGAGGCATAATATTTGAGTTTAAACCTACAGACACATACCGAGCACTTTACCAATCCACTCTATCTAGAAAGTGGTCGTATTCTTGAACCTTATGACATAGCATATGAGACATATGGAGAGATAAATGAAGACAAGAGCAATGTTGTTGTAGTTTGTCATGCACTGACGGGTTCACATCATGCTGCAGGTACTTACGAAAGTGAGAGTAAAGCTGGTTGGTGGGATGGATTTATCGGTTCAGGCAAAGCAATTGACACAGACAAATACTTTGTAATCTGCTCAAATGTCATAGGTAGCTGTTTTGGTTCAACTGGTCCAATGAGTCTGCAACACCTACATCATGAGCACTATCGTTATAAATTTCCGGTTGTAACCATCAAAGATATGGTAAAAGCGCAACGTATTTTATTTGACCGTTTAGATATTCATAGAGTTCACGCTATAGTTGGTGGTTCTATGGGTGGAATGCAGGCACTTCAGTTCGCTATTCACTACCCTAACTTTGCAGATAAGATCATTTCACTAGCAGCGACTCATGCTACACAACCTTGGGCTATTGCGTTTAACAAAGTTGCTCAAGAATCAATTTTAAAAGACCCAGATTTTAAACAGGGTTATTATGACCCTGAAGTTATAGCAGAACAAGGTCTTTCTGGTATGGCTGTTGGTCGTATGGCTGGACATATTAGCTTTTTATCTCATGAATCTATGAGAGAAAAATTTGGTCGTGAGTATAAGAGAACAGATGGCCTTTATGAGCTGTTTGGTAAATTTCAAGTTGAATCATATTTAGAATATAACGGTTATAATTTTACGAAATGGTTTGACCCATTGGCTTATCTCTACATAACAAAAGCGATAAATATTTTTGATTTAGCACGTGGTTTTGATTCACTTGAAGAAGCAATGAAAAAAGTAAAATCAGAGCTTCATCTTATCAGTTTTAGAAATGATGTACTCTTTAAAAACTTTGAAATGAAAGAGTTAGATGATATTTTAGAAGAGGTTGGAAATAAAAACCATTCTTACATAGATATAGATAGTGACTATGGACATGATGCCTTTCTTGTTGAGTTAGATAAATTTGAAGAGTATGTAAAAAAAGCATTAGGAGATTAATATGGCAAAGAAAGAAGATTTTGAAACAAA
>JAGGWO010000053.1 GCA_021157485.1 Sulfurimonas sp.
AAAGAGTTCTCTGCAAAACTTGCTGAACTTCAACCATTTATTGCCTTTATAGACAAAGAGTTTACAAAGTTTGACAACTATCAAGCTCGTGTATTATTTGCACGTTCAAAAGAGCTACAACTCATAAAATCAAAGAGTGATACTAAAATAGTTTTAAATGGTTTCATACACCCTGCCCTTCATAATGCTAAGCCAATCAATGTAGATTTTTCAAAAAATATACTTATGATTACCGGTGTAAATGCTGGTGGTAAAACTATGCTTCTAAAGTCCATTCTCGCTTCTGCGTTTATGGCAAAATATATAATTCCAATGAAGTTAAATGAATCAAAATCACATATAGGCTCATTTAAAACTGTTCTCTCTATCATAGATGACCCTCAAAATGTAAAAAATGACATCTCTACATTTGCCGGACGTATGCAGGAATTTTCTCGTATATTTGAGCATAAAGCTGCTCTTGTTGGTGTTGATGAGATAGAACTTGGAACTGATTCTGATGAAGCAGCTGCTCTGTTTAAAGTTATACTTGATGATTTAATCAAACGCGGACAAAAAGTAGTCGTTACAACTCACCATAAACGCTTAGCTGCTCTCATGGCAGATAGAGATGATGTTGAGCTTATGGCTGCAATTTATGATGAAGAGCAGAGAAAGCCTACTTATGAGTTTATGCAGGGTATTATTGGTAAGAGTTATGCTTTTGAAACAGCAAGTCGCTATGGAATATCAAACGCTATTGTTAAAGAAGCAAAAAGTGTCTATGGAGATAACTCTGAGAAGCTGAGTCTTTTAATAGAGCGTGGCTCACAGCTTGAACGCGAACTCAAACAGAAGCATAAAAAAGTTGATGATATACTAGAAGAGCTGCGTTTAAAAGAGCTCGGAATCAAAGAACAAAAAGAGAAGCTTTATAAAGAGTTGGATGAGCAAAAAATAGCACTGAAGCTTAGTTATGATGTAGCCATTAGTGAAGCGAAAACTGCTGCGCGTGCTGGAGATACAAAAGCTATTCACCGTGCTATGAGTAAGGCAAATAAAAAACTACCTCCAAAAGAGGAAACTATTAAACGTCACATCTCGTTCAGCGTTGGAGATAAAGTGAAATACCACTCTCAAAAAGGTACAATTGTTTCTATGAGAGGTAAAGAAGAAGCCACAATTGAAGTAGATGGAATGAGAGTTAGAGTTAAAACAAAACATCTTAAACATACTCAAATGCTAAAAGTGAAACCTCAAACGCAAATAAAAGTCAATGTAGAGAAAAGAGCTGGGCTAAAGTGTGACCTGCATGGTATGAGAGCTGATGAAGCTTGTGAAGTTTTAGATAAATTTTTAAGTGATGCTCTAGTAAATGGTTGGGATGAAGTTATCATCTATCATGGAATCGGAACTGGAAAACTATCATATGCAGTGAAAAACTTTTTAAAAGCACATCCTAGAGTTAAAAAATTTGAAGATGCACCACAACACTTAGGTGGTTTCGGTGCTAAGATAGTGACTCTTTAGATGGCTAACAAAGTTGCAATCATCGGAGCTGGAGCATCGGGACTTTTATGTGCTATATTTTGTGCAAAAGCTGGAGTCAAAGTAGATATTTATGAGCAGAACTCCAAATGTGCTAAAAAGATTTTAGTCTCTGGAAATGGACGTTGTAACATTACAAACACTCAACTAAATGCAAATGACTACTTTTCAGATAACGCTGCGTTTGTTAAAGATGCTTTGGATGAATTTGGATTTAAAGAGTTTGAAAAGTTCTGTAACTCTGTTGGTCTTATGCTTGATATTAAAGATGATGGAAGAGTTTATCCACTTAGTAATGAGGCTAAATCTGTCGTTAAGATTTTTGAGAATTATGCTCTTAGTCTTGGAGTTACGTTTCACAGAGATACAAAGATAGGAAATATAAAAGAGCTACAAAAAAAATATGATTCTGTTGTAGTTGCTACAGGAAGTGAAGCGGCTTCACACCTTGGTGGAAACGCAGATGGTCACTCTTTTGCAAAAGAGTTTGGACACAACATCATTCCAACCTATCCATCACTGGTTCAACTTCATCTAAACTCTAGCGTTGCTAAAAAAATGTCAGGGGCTAAAATTAACGGAGAAGTCACACTTCTTTTAAATCATAAAAAAGATATCACTTCAAGCGGAGATATACTCTTTACAAACTATGGTGTTTCAGGCTTTGGAGTTCTAGACCTTTCCCAAAGAGCTAGTGTCGCCCTTATGAATTATGAAGCTGTAGATATATCTGTTAATCTTCTACCTACATTCAGTGCTCAAAAACTATCTTCTCATATCATTCAAGTTGGCAAGAGTGTTCCAAATCTTACTATCTTAGATATTTTGGTTGGTCTTATTCCGATTAAAATCGCTCAAAATTTACTTGACGGTTTAGAAATATCTCACACTCTAGAATCAAAAAAGATTCATACAAAACTTGTTAAAAAAATTGCAAACGCAATGCTTAACTGGCGTTTTGAAGTGAGTGACACTCACGGCTTTCGTCACGCTGAAGTGAGTGGTGGTGGAGTTGATACGACTGAGATAAACCCTAAAACAATGGAATCTCTGAAATGTCATAATCTCTACTTTTGTGGTGAAGTTCTTGATATTGTTGGTCGAAGAGGTGGATATAATTTTGCATTTGCATGGGCAAGTGCCTATATGGCGGCGAAAAACATCACAAGATAAAATATTAGTTAAAAATGTTATTTATACTATTTTTTGAAGCTTCTTTAAGTGCCATCTTTACCTTTTTTAGAGCATCATTAATGTTCTCCTCTGACACTAGAAATTCAGAGACACCTATACTTACCGTAACCTCTATATTTTTCAAAAACACACAAGATTCAATATTTTTTCTTATCTTTTCTAAAATTATTAAAGCGTGGTCTAAATCTGTATTTGGCAGAAGTATCACAAACTCTTTATCAGTAAACCTTACAAACAGATCACTCTCTCTCATGACAATTTTATGCACAAAAGTTTGTAGGATTTCATCTCCAACACTGTAACCGTAAATATGATTTATCTCATCTAACTGATTAATCTCTATAATAGCAAGCGTTAAGGGCTCTTTTTCTCTTTTAGCTAGCGAGATAATACTCTCCGCTACATCATAAAAATAGCGTTTATTATAAGCACCTGTCAATGTATCTGAATTTGAAACTCTTTCCAAATTATCAAGAGACTCTTTAAGTGCACGACTCTTATGTTCAAGCTCTTTTTGCATCTCTTCATTCTCTTGTATTTTACTATTAAGTTTTCTAGTTAAATCATTAATCACTTGAGTTTTACCATCTAACTTTTTATCGAAGTCTATATTCATCTTTTTTAATGCTATATGAAGTGTCTCAATCTGCTCACTTTGTTGGACAAGCTCTTCTTTTAATTCTTCTTCTATTTGATTATTGTTTCCAAAAAACATATCTGTTTTATCCTCACTAAACTTCTTTTTCGTAGATTACTATTTAATACTTAATAGACTTCTTAATATTTATAAACCATCTAAGCATTAGGTGCATTGCCAAAAACTTATGATAAAATATCCCTATATAAATTAAGGATATACCATGTCAACAAGTATGATAGTACTCTTAGTAGTAGGAATTATTTTAGTTCTTATGTACAACTCTCTCGTTTCAAAGAAAAACCAAGTTGAAAATATATTTGCTAGTGTAGATACTCAGCTTAAAAAACGCTACGACCTAATCCCAAATTTAGTTGCCTCTGTAAGCAAATATATGGAGCATGAAAAATCTCTTTTGACTGAGGTTACAAAACTTCGTGCTGAGGCAAATAAGCCAAATATCTCAGATGAGCATAAAATTGCACTTGATGCAAAAGTAACTTCTGCACTTGGTTCTATCATGATAGCAGTTGAAAACTATCCTGATTTAAAAGCAAATGAAAATGTCATGCACTTGCAACGCTCTCTAAATGAAGTAGAAGAGCAGATAGCGGCCTCACGTCGTGCTTACAATCAAGCTGTTACAGACTATAACAACGCTATAGAGATGATACCTACAAACATGATGGCTTCA
>JAGGWO010000076.1 GCA_021157485.1 Sulfurimonas sp.
ACCTTTAAAAAAACTTGTTATATTATTAACAACTTTCGCAGGTTCTATTAAACTTATGATACTTTTCCACTCTAAAGAGATATTGAATTTTTCAAAAAAATCGATAATTTTAGGAGTTACTTTATAGAATTTATCTTGATATATAGGTATGTTTTTTATAATATCATCACTTGATGATATTATAAATGCAGCTATTGAAGATACTATAACTGCTATTAGAATAAATATAATCAACGTAGTGACTCTGTTTGGTATAGCAAATGAATTTAATCTATTTGCAAGTGGTAAAAATATAATAAAGAGAAAAAATGCCATTAAAAATGGCAAAATAATCCCACTTCCAAATTTTAAAGCTGTGATTATTATAAATATATAAGCTATTGAAGAAATAGCAGATTTTTTGTCGACATTTACCATTCTTAATTTCCTCCACTCAATTCATCAAAATATACATAACGATATAACAATATTTAAAAATATAGGCAACAAAAGTTATATTGTCTATTACTTATATTATCGCTTATCTGCACTAATCTTTGCATTGTGAAGTATTGTTTTAACTTTTTTATTACATTCTGAACATGAACATATTGAACACACCGCCAAACAGTGTAGATAAAAGTCCAAAAACTGTAAATACGACTATCATCGCAGGTATAGACGCAAAAGCTAATTTAACTAACAATACTACCAAATCCATAAAAGGGATATCAATCCCCTTTATTACCATTTTTTTATCACTGTTTTCCATCACTATTCTCCTATAAATTCTTTTATTTCATCTTCTGCTTTATGAAACATATCATTACGTGTTTGTTTACTAATAACTCTTTTTGTAATAAGTCTAAACCCTATCTCTATGATAAAGGCAAGTATAAATCCTATAGCAATAAAATACCCAACATCTGGAATATGTTTACTTGTGTATTGTAGTGCCAGTACTATAGCAACAGCAATCGTCAATATGGCAAAGATGATTAAGGTTCTTGATGCTTTTGTCTCATCTATTTTCAGTAAATGCCCGATATGAACCAAAGCATGAACAAACAAGATGGAGATAGAACCGATTGCAGCAATCTCATCCAACTTGAAAAAAAGAACAACAACAATAATCATAGCAGTACTGATAATTAAGCCCTCACTGCTGTGCCATACATTTCGCTCATAGACTTCCGGTAATTCACCATTTTTTGCCATTTGGTAGGTAACATTGGTTACAGCATAAAAATTGGCATTTATAGATGAAGCGGTAGACATAAGAGCTGCTATAGCCATAATAGTAAATCCTGTTTGACCAAAAGCAGGTCTTGCTGCTTCTGCCAAAGCATAATCTTGAGCTTTAATAATTTCTGGCAGAGGTAAGTTGCCAAAGACGGCAAGGGATACAGCCACATACAAAACCATGACTAAACCAATAGAAATAAACATCGCCTTCAACATCGTCTGACCAGGATTTTGCATATCTTCAGCCGTATTAGTAATGACACGAAAACCCTCATATGCAAAAAAAGTAAGAGCAACAGAAGAGAACACATTCATAACTGGTGGAGCATTTTCAAGAGATAAGAGTTCTGGCTTAATATAAAAAGATACTACAACAGTGAAAAAAACAATAATTGAAAGTTTAATCATCACAATAACATCTTCACTTTTTGCGATTAGTGAACTTCCTGCAAGGTTGATAAACATAAAAAAAAGAAGTATCCCTATAGTGTATATATCCGCCCATATACCAGTATCTGTTCCTGTCATCATTGAGGCATAAACACCAAATGTTTTTGCCACCATAGCAATAGCAATCATAGCTGAAAGATAAAAAAGCACAGAAACAGATCCAGAAAAGATGCCCTCTCCGTAACACTGTACCAGATACTCAACTATCCCTCCTCGACTAGGGTATGCAGTGGCAAGTTTAGCCAAAGAATACCCACTCAAAAGTGCGATAATTCCTCCAAAAACAAAGGAAATCCATACTAGATTACCGGCTATGGCTCCTGCTGCACCCAAAAGCACAAAGATACCTGCTCCAACCATGGAACCAATACCTAAGAAAACTGCACTCCATAAACCAAAAGATTTTTTCACAACTCTTCTCCTAATTTTCTCCAAACACTTCCACCAAAAAGCATATTTAAAATATGGGCAATAAAAACTATATTGCCCTATTTATATACTATCTCTCAATCATAAAAAATGATTTAACTGCCCATACACCTTTTGTTGAAAGTGCAATTTGCATAGCTTCTTGTGCTTCATGATTACTTTGTACTTTACCAAAAAGTGTAACAACACCATCTTTAACATCAACATCTATTTTCATAGAGTGAATTTCAGAACTCATAAGAAATGCATATTTTATTGCAGCATGAATCTTAGTGTCATTTATCGTATCTTTACTTTTATCATAAGAGTTATTAACAGCTTCTTTTGTGTAAACATATTTCTCTTGTAAATCTTGCTTAATCATTTGTGATGTAGCTTTAGTTTTTTCTACTAGTTCACGGCTTTTTATTTCTGTTTTTTTAAGTGCCTCATTTGCTAATGCTTTTGTTTCTGCTGTAGTCTCTTTTGCACTTTTTGCTGATTCTTCTTTTAACGCTATAGCATCTGCTTTGGCTTTTTCTATCATAGCTTCAGCTTTTGTTTTTGCATCATCAACTAACTTATCTGCTTTAACTTTTGCATCATGAATTATTGACTTAGCTTTTTTCTCTATTATTTGTGTCTGGCTTTCATCTGCTAATAATGCAGATGCACCAAATATACTCATTAAACTTCCTGCCAGTAACGCTGTTGTAATTATCTTTTTCATCTCTATTTTTCCTCATCTTTCATAGATTTTTTTGCACCTTCGATCATACCCTTAAAGGCACCTTTAGCTATTTTTACCATCTGCTTAGAAAGCTCTTCTGTCTCTTCTTTTAGAGTTTCAAATGCCTCTTTTGCTTTTTCGTTGGCACTATATATAACTGATTTACCACTCTCTTTTAAAACTTCCACAGCATCTTCCACAGCATCTTTAGCTTTTATCTTGATTTGTGAATTTTTAGCTTTGATTTCATCAATATCTTCTAAAATCACTTTATATGCTTCGTCGTTAAGTTCATACATATTTTGAAAAATAGCATCAAGTGTATCTGTAAAAGCATCATCTATCG
>JAGGWO010000100.1 GCA_021157485.1 Sulfurimonas sp.
GTTATAGATATATCAGAGTTAAATATTGATGATAGCTTTGAACTTCAGAGCGATGAAGTTTACTTAAATGCAGTAGTTACAAAAAAGGAAGTTAAATGAGTTATCCAAAATTTTATGATGCAGTAGAGAGTATAAAAGTAGTTGATCCATTATCAAATGTTTTAGGTGCCTTTGAAAATGGTATGTATGAGTTTAATTATTTAGATGTAGTGAAATCAGCAGGTCACAGTTGTCCAACAGTTGCAGGTGCATATATTATTACACAATCTGCTTTAAACGCACTCTATCCAAATGAGAGAGCTGTTCGTGGAAATATTAAAGTAGAATTTTCAGAAGCGATGGAAGATGGTGTTGCTGGAGTTATATCAAATGTGGTTTCTCAGATAACAGGTGCAACTGATAAAAGTGGTTTTAAAGGTCTTGCAGGTAAGTTTGCACGTCACTCTTTAATGTCATTTAGCACAGATATAAATTCATCAGCTAGATTTACAAGAGTTGATAGTGGTAAAAGTGTTGATGTGACTTACAATCCATCATCAATTATGCCAAATCCAGCGATGCAACCATTAATGCAAAAAATTATGCAAGGAGCTGCAACTTCTGATGAACTTCAAGAGTTCGGTAAACTTTGGCAAGACAGAGTACAGAGAATATTTGAAAATTTAGATGAAGTTGTTAGAGTAGAAGAGGTTTAGAGCCTAAAGCTAGTTCCCAAGTTGTACTTGGGAATTTATATATAAGACTGTTTATCTTAATATTAAAGATGGAAAGTAAGTGTTAAGAGTTACAGCCGTTGTTGCTGATAACTTTTTCATCAGTTTGTCAAATTTATCCTCTTTGTTCCATACAGGCTTTAAAACGCCACTAAGTTCAGCTATTTTTAGTTTTGCATCATATGTCACACCTATTGAATCGACTAATCCAACATCTTTTGCTTGATGTGCTGTAAATATATGTGCATTTGCATACAAATCACGTTTTTTGATATCTAGCCCTCTAGCCTCTGCAACATCTTTAGTAAACATATCGTAAGTCCCTTGTATTACTTTATTAAGTTCATTCACTTCGTATGGAGTCCAAGGTCTATCTGTAGTTCCAATTTGTTTATATTTACCAGCTTGAACACTCTGCGTTTTAATACCAATCTTATCCATAATATTACTCAGATCAGCGCCTTGCATAATAACACCGATACTTCCAACCATAGAACCTGGATTTACCATGATTTCATCTGCCCAGATACTAGCATAGTAACTACCACTTGCAATAGTCCCTTTTGCATAAACTACAACAGGCTTTACCTCTTTTAGTCTTTTAATAGCATAAGCTATCTCTACAGATGGAGCAACAGCACCACCGGGAGAATCAACTACAAGCAGTACTCCCTTGACATTAGAATTTTTTCTTGCATCTTCAATCTTCTCTAATACTTCTGTAACTTCCATTATTGGACCAACAAGATTTATCTGTTGTAGATTATTTGGTGTTAAGTCTTGCTCACTTGCAGGTGCAAATATAAGAAATAGAATAAGCAGAAATATCATTGCCTTGAAGTGTTCTTGAATAAATTTCATAGGGACTGTAATTGGTAAAAATATTTTTCTGATTAGTTCCATTAGTTGTTTTCCTTTTTGAGTTCACCGTTAATGTAAACTTTTGATATATTATATCTATGAAGTATTAAATGAATAGCTAATTCCTCGTTAGGTTCTTTATCTAAGTCAAGAATAATCATATCTGCGTTTTTGCCTTCAGCTATTTCGCCAGTGTTTAATCCAAGTGCTTGGGCAGCATCTATTGTCACCCCTCTAATAAGAGCATTGGCAAAATCTAAAAGAGGAGCATCACTATGCATAAACAGAGATATTTTCATCTCTTCAAACAGGTCAAGTTTATAATTTGAACTTAGTCCGTCAGTTGCTACTATCCATCTAATATTTTTATCATTTAAGTTTTTGATATTAAGAGTTTTATTTCCTAGAAGTCTATTTGAAATTGGACAGTGAATTACAGTATGTTTATTTGTAGAAATTGTTTCCAACTCGCTCTCATTAGCATTTGAAACATGAGTTAAAAGTACATTGTGTCCATCGAAATGATCTAAAAATTCTTTTGCATCGCTGACATTAGATTTCTGTTTGAGAAGGTTCTCAAAGAACTCTTTAAAGTCGCCATCACTGCTATCTAACCAGTTGCGTTCCGCTTCACTCTCCATAAAGTGAGCGGTGAGTTTAAGCTTCTCGTTTTTTACGATTGCAAGAGCTTTTTTGATTAAAACTGGATGAACAGAGTAAGGTGAATGAATTGCTACTGCTGGGTAAAAACCTTCACGTTTAACTGCTTTAGAAGCATCAACTCTTGAGGTAAAATCAGTAAATAGCGCGTCAGCCATAGTAGCTTGAGAACCTATAAGTTCATTAAAAAATACAACATTTTGAGCTGCATTTTCACACACTTCTAAGTCCATACCATGTGAACTAATTGCTCCAAAAGTTGTAATTCCTGAATCTAGCATTGCATCAATAGCTTTTTCCATACACTCTTTGCCACACTCATTTATAAGATCTTCACGGTTTTCTATAACACTATAGAGCCAACCCATAAAGTCACCATAGCTAAGTTCCGTTTTATTACCACTAAACTCTATATGAACGTGAGCATTGATAAGTCCTGGCATAAGTAGAGAGTTCTCTCTTAGTGTTGTTACCTTTGCAGTTTGAAACTCTTCAATCAACTCATCAAAAGGAGCTATTTTTTTAATGGTTTTATCAAATGCTACTGACATATTGGTAGAAACTTTGTCTCTCATAAGTATGTAGTGGGGTGTTATTATTTGCATTTATTATCTTTTAGTTAATTTTATATGGAGAATTATACACTTATTTTCTCTTAATATGTATTCTTTAATAAGCTTTGATTATATTAATTAAGCTAAAAAAGATTATTATTTTTATATACTAAAAGTAGAAGGAAAGGCTATGAAACATCATATTAAATTTGAAAATCTTGAAAACGAGTTAGTTGATTTGCAAGAAGTGCTGAAAAATAGTTTACAAAATGAGGTTTTAGCTATCAAAAAAATAGATAAAAGTTGTGAAAAATTTAAAAATGTAGCAGATGATTTTTCCGATTTAGATTCTGCAGAATATGTTATTTTTTCTAAATTTATGGGTAAAGAGTACCACAATTTAGAAACTTTTATTTTTGTAGATTCTACTGGAAAAAGTGTTTGTAACCTTTCAGGTAGAGAAATAGAACTATATAATATGATAAAAGATTGTGACAACCTCATTGAATCACAGGATTACTAAGTTTAATAAAATATATTGATTGTAACTCTTTTTAATATTATTTTGGATAAAATCATCCTCATAAAGATTTTAAAAGGTACAAAATGAAAATAGTAGTTATCCAAGGTCCAAATTTAAATATGTTAGGTGTTCGTGAGCAGAATATTTACGGCCCAATGAAGTTAGAGCAGATTCATGCACAGATGAAAGATGTTGCAACTCAAAATGGTGTAGAAATAGAGTTTTTTCAGAGTAATCTTGAAGGTGAAATGGTAGATAAAATTCAAGAGTGTTACGGCGAAGCTAATGGTATTATTATAAACGCAGCAGCATATACTCACACATCAATCGCTATTCGTGATGCAATTACTGCAGTAAATCTTCCAACTATTGAAGTTCATATCAGTAATATTCATAGACGTGAAGAGTTTAGAAAAGATAACATGATAGCACCAGTTTGTACATCATCAGTTGTAGGTTTTGGTCCTTTTGGATACCACTTAGCGATGATGGGAATGTTGCAAATTATGAGTGAAATGAAAGCAGCTCAAGAGATGCAAGCTGAACAAGCTTCTGGGGAAGCTAAGTAGTTTTATGTACTTAAAGCGTAAGTTAAATGATGATTTATTAATCTTCAAAGGCTTGCGTTTTCCATATAAAGCAAATTTCAAAAACTCTCACAGATATCAGACGATAGTTGGTATTGGTGGAAATATTGGAGATGTTAAAAGAAGATTTGAGCATCTTTTTGTTGAGATTAAAAGAGATAAAAGAGTTGAGCTTTTAGAAACGGCATTGATTTTGAAAAATCCTCCTTTTGGTTTTAAAGACCAGGATGATTTTTTTAACTCAATCATTGTTTTAAAGACTAATATGCAGCCATATCTGTTTTTAGATTACTTAATGAGATTAGAGAAAAAATTTGGCAGACGTAGAAGTTTTGCAAATGCACCAAGGACGTTAGATTTGGACATCATATTTTTTGATAACAGAATTATTAATAGTAAAAAACTTACAGTTCCTCACCCCTCATGGTCTAAAAGAGAGAGTGTTATTATTCCCCTATCAGGTCTGAATTTATGAAGATATTAACATTTACAGGTAGAACACCATCGGAGGCCCTCAAAAAAGCAAAGATGGAAGTTGGCGATGAGGGAATGCTTATCGAGACTAGAGAAATTCAGAAAAAAGCTCTTGGTAAAGAAGCACTTTATGAAATAGTAATTGGTATTGAAGAAGATATGATACCAAGTACATATATTAAGCAAAAACCTTTAACACAACAGCGTCCTGTAAAAAAAGAGAGTGAAGAGATACTTTTTGATATCTCAAACGCAGCAAAGCAGATTTCACAAATTTCTGAAGTGACAACTCCAGAGTTTGAATATGGACAAACTGCTCAACCACAAGCTTCATATGAGCCAAAAGAGTTAAAAGAGATAAAATCTGAGATAAATAAACTCGGCGATAAAGTAAAAATAATCCAAAATATGTTTTGGGATGAAAAATCACCAGACATAGAGTCTCAAATACCGGCAGAGTTTGCTGAGATATATCGTTTAGCTTCACAGAGCGGAATGAATAAAGATCATCTCGATGAGTTAATGAAAATTACTTTAGAGCATATGCCATTTAAAATGAAAGAGAATTCTGCAACTGTGAAGAGATACTTTCAGACTATTCTTAGAAAAATGGTTCCAATTAGAATGGAAAGTATGCCAAATGTAGGAACTAAAAAAGTGATTATGCTGGTTGGTCCTACTGGTGTTGGTAAGACAACATCTATCGCAAAGCTTGCAGCAAGATACTCATTTTTAATGCAGAAAAAATATAAGGTAGGTTTAGTTGTTTTAGATACTTACCGTATTGGTGCAGTTGAGCAGTTAATGCAGTATGCAAGAATGATGAAGCTTGGAATTGAGACTGTTGTTGATCCTCCAGAGTTTTCTAGTGCTTTAGAATCACTGAAATATTGTGACTATATCTTAATAGATACAATGGGTTCAAGCCCTTATGATAAAGGTAAGATTGAGAAAATATATGAGTGCTTAGAAGCAAATACAACAGAGTACAATGTAGATGTTGTTTTAGTAATGCCAAGCTCTATTAAGTATGAGGATCTTAAAGTTACATATGATAACTTTTCATCTTTAGGTGTAGATACTTTAATGTTTACAAAGCTGGATGAGACGATGGGCTTTGGAAATATTTTCTCACTTGCGTATGAGACAAAAAAACCTATAAGTTACTTCTCTGTTGGGCAAGAAGTTCCAGAAGATTTAGTAAGAGCTAGTAGTGATTTTCTTGTAGATTGTTTGCTCAATGGATTTAACAGGAGTAAAGCGTGATAGGTCATCAGGCTGAAAAGCTTGAAGAGTTAGTTGCTTCAAGTGCTAAGTCTCAGGCAAAAAAATCTAAAAAAACACGCTTTATTGCTATTACAAGTGGAAAGGGTGGTGTCGGTAAAAGTACAATTAGCTCAAACCTAGCCTATACCCTTTCTCAACAAGGATTAAACGTAGGTATTTTTGATGCAGATATAGGCCTTGCAAATTTAGATGTTATGTTTAATGTTAAAATTAAAAAAAATATTTTACATGTCCTAAAAGGTGAAGCTACAGTTTCAGATATTTTAATTCCTATTACTAGAAATCTTATTTTAATTCCTGGTGAGAGTGGTGATGAGATACTGAAATATGCTGATGCAGCACTTTTTGAACGTTTTATGGAAGAGGCACAAGTCCTTGATAAACTTGATGTAATGATAATTGATACAGGTGCTGGAATAGGTGAGCATATTCAAATGTTTTTAAATGCAGCAGATGATGTGATTGTTGTAACAGTACCAGACCCAGCGGCTATTACAGATGCCTATGCTACGATTAAAACTATTGCCACACTAAGAAATGACGTTGGAATGATAATGAATCAAGTCAAGAGTGAAAAAGAGGCTCGTGCGGTTTTTGATAAAATAAAAAAAGTCGCTCTAGCTAATATTGGTCCGGAATTAGATCTGAAATTAATAGGAAAAATCAACTCTGACACTAAGGTTTCGACTTCAGTAAAACAGAGAGCTCTTTTTAGTGTTTTATATCCATCATCTGGAGCATATAGAGATATCCAGGAGATTGTAAAGGTTATAGTTTCTAAGCTGGAACGAAATATGCTAGTTACATCAAGTGAAAGCGGTCTATCTGGACTGTTTAAGAGATTGATTCAACATTTTTAAGTGGGTTTTGCATGCTAGGTGAGAATTTTGTATATTTTTTTACTGTTCAGGGTTTTTTTATTGGTATTATATTTGGTATCCTAAAATCCTTTGATGCAGAGGGCCTACTTGTATATACATTTTTTATTACTACATTTTTTTACCTATTCTCACATATAATTATTGCCCTCTATTTTAGAACTATTACTGCTAAAGCCTATAACTTTCCAAAAGAACTACATGAAAAAGAGTTAGATATTTTTGTTAAAGAGATAAATAAGAGAGAAAAGCTTATAGACTCTGCTTGTAAGATTACAGATGTTGCAGTCAGAATGAACTCCCGTGATGCAGTTGGGAAAAAAGCATGAGTGCAAATGCCTATACACAAGATATAAAGCATAAAGAGGATGAATTAGCCATTGCTTATCTTCCTGCAGTTAAAGCTATGGCATTTAGATTAAAAGAGAGACTGCCAAGTTCTATTGACTTTTTAGATCTCTCTGCAATAGGTACTGAAGAACTTATTAAGCTAGCACGTAGATATGATGAGAAATTAAACGACTCATTTTGGGGATATGCTAAAAAGAGAGTTTATGGCGCAATGCTTGATTACCTTAGAAGCCTTGATATCTTAAGTCGTGCGAGTAGAAAACTTGTAAAAGCTATTGATTATGCAGTAGAAGAGTATAGAGTTACACATGATGAAGAGCCAACAGATGTAGAATTAGCAGAGATTTTAGAAGAGCCAATTGAGAAAGTGCATGATGCCAGAATTGCTTCAACTATATATACAGTAATGCCTCTTCATGACCAACTGCAAGTTGGAGATGAAGGTGCTTCTTTGGTCGCAGTTGAAAAAGATCAACTTGTAGAGGTAATTAAAAAAGTTTTATCATCTTATAAAGAGAGAGAACAAGTTATAATTCAATTATATTATTTTGAAGAGTTAACACTCAAGGAGATAAGTGAAGTGCTAAATATTACAGAGTCAAGAATATCTCAAATTCATAAATCTGTTATTCAAAAAATCAAAGAAAGTGTAGGAGCATAATATGGCAGATATACTTTCACAAGAAGAGATTGATGCACTTTTGGATGTTGTTGAAGATGAGGGTGATGATGTTCTAGAGGCTGGTTCAGATGAACTTTTACCTCAAAGACAAGTAACACTTTATGACTTTAAGCGTCCAAATCGTGTATCAAAAGAGCAGCTTCGTGCCTTTCGTGGTGTGCATGATAAGATGGCAAGATCATTGGCATCTCAAATATCTTCTATTATGCGTTCTATTGTTGAGATTCAACTTCACTCAGTTGATCAGATGACATATGGTGAGTTTTTAATGTCACTTCCAAATCCGACAAGTTTTAATGTTTTTTCCGTTAAACCACTAGAAGGTAGTGGAGTTATTGAGATTAATCCATCTATTGCGTTTCCAATGCTTGATCGTCTTTTAGGTGGCAAGGGTGAACCATTTGATGCAAGTCGTGAGTTCTCAGATATTGAACTTAGTCTGTTTGAAACAATTTTAAGAGTTATGATGAGTACACTTAAAGAGGCTTGGGGACCAGTTATGGAAGTTTATCCTACAGTTGAGTCTAAAGAGTCAAGTCCAAATGTTGTTCAAATTGTTGCACAAAATGAGATTGTTGTAATGGTTGTAATGGAGATAATTATTGGTCATAGTTCGGGTATGATGAATATTTGCTATCCTGTAATTGCACTTGAACCGATATTACCAAAGCTTGCAAGTCGTGATTTAATGCTAAATGAGACTAGTACTAAAAAAAGTAGAAACACTGAGTTACAAGTGTTACTTGGCGGTGCTAAAGTAGATGTTGAAGCAAACCTTGGTAATGCTGATTTGACAATGGGAGATATCTTAGGACTTAAAGTTGGTGATGTAGTAAGACTTTCTACTCCAGCTGATGATATAGTAACAATAAGAGTTGATTCAAAAGAGAGATTTAAGGGTGAAATAGGCTTGAGACGCTTTAGAAAATCAATCCAAATAACTGAAATTATAGATACTGAAAAAGATGCTGTTAAGCGTGCCTTAGAAAATTTCGAATTACAAAGACATGAAAAAATAACAGGTGTAAGAGATATAATCAATGAAAATGTAAAGATAGAAGAAGAGGAGGAGTAGGTAATGAGTGATTTTATGAAATTATTTGAAAGTGAAACTGTTGGAACAATAGAGGCACTTGTTGGGGAAGCTCCAAGTTTAGAAATTAAAGAGGAACAAGAGCTTAGTATTATTTCAAATATTATTCCTCCTATTGTGCTTGTTAAACTTAGTATTATGGGTGATGTAGAATCTTCTGCTATGGTGGCTCTTCCTCCAAACCTTAGTGCATCCCTTTCAGATATGATGATGGGTGAAGAGGCTAGTGATAGAGAAGATGTGAGTGAAGATGATCTTGATGCAACAAAAGAGATAGTGTCAAATATATTTGGAGCAATTGCAAATACTTTATCTGCTCAAAAAGAGTTACCAGTATTGAGTTTTAATATAGATAGTATAGAGTTAATTAATGATGATGCTGAAGTGAGTCTTGAGGCTTTTAGCAAAATGAATGTATATAACTTCTCGCTAGGGAATATAAAGTCTTTAATGATGTTTATCACTGATGAAAAATTACAAAATGCCCTTGATGGAGAAGGTGAATCTGCTCCAAAAGCAGTTGAAAGCTCAAATCCTTGTGAACCAAGTGAGTCATCTGTAAACTTAAGCAGTGATGAGATGGGTAATATTGCACTTATTATGGATGTTAAATTACCAGTAAGAGTAAGAATTGGTAAAAAAAGAATGCTTTTAAAAGATGTTCTAAATATGGATATTGGTTCTGTAATAGAGTTAAATCAATTAGCAAATGATCCACTAGAAATATTAGTTGACAATCATGTAATTGCTGAAGGTGAAGTTGTAATAGTTGATGGAAATTTTGGTGTTCAAATTACAACTATTGGTAGTAAACGCGAGAGATTAAAACAGCTTAAGGCTTAGTGTGAAAAATAGAGAAAATGAATTAACAAAAAAGTATATTAAAGATATTAAGTCTGCAGATGTGTGGAGTGTTTTTAGAATTATTGCTGACTTTGTAAAAGGTTTTGATGAACTTGGTAATCTTGGTCCGACCGTTACGATTTTTGGTAGTGCTAGAACAAAGAGGAGTGATTTTTACTATAAAGAGTCAGAAAAATTAGCCAATATGTTAGCATCTAAAGGTTATAATGTAATGACTGGTGGTGGACCAGGTATAATGGAAGCCGCCAATAAAGGTGCTTATGAAAATGCTGATGTTGAGTCAATAGGTTTAAATATAGATTTAGAGCATGAGCAAATAACAAACCAATATACTACTAAAAATTTAAGTTTTGATTATTTCTTCTCGAGAAAAGTGATGTTAGTTAAATATTCAGTTGCTTATGTGATTTTTCCTGGTGGTTTTGGAACGCTTGATGAATTATTTGAAGCGTTAACGCTTGTCCAAACTAAAAAAGTTATTGGTGTTAAAATATTTGTTATTGGAACAGATTTTTATCAGCCACTTTTAGATTTTATTGAAGATAAATTACTTGCAAATAACATGATAGAAAAAGATGACTTAGAGATGATTCAATTAACTGATGATATTGAGAGCGTAGTTTCTGATATAGACGTATGTTTATCTACACAATTAGAAGTTTTAGAACAAGTCGGCTTAGATAAAACAGAGTATTATAAATCACTATCGAGTTTAAAAAAATGAGTGTAAAAAAAGTATTAGTTGGAATGAGTGGTGGAGTTGACTCAACTGTAACTGCATTATTGTTAAAAGAAGAGGGTTATGAAGTTGAAGGGTTATATATGAAACTTCACTCTAAGCCAGGTTATCATGAAATACATCAGGCTCGTGCACAAAAAGCAGCAGATTATGTAGGTATGAAACTTCATACACTAGATTTACAAGAGACTTTTAAAAAAGAGGTATTTGATCCATTTATAGATACATATGCAGAGGGTAAAACTCCAAATCCTTGTGCTTTATGTAACAGAAGCCTCAAATTTGGTGAGATGATAAAGTTTGCTGATAAAATCGGAGCAGACTATTTAGCGACTGGACACTACATTAAAACAGACGGAAAATATTTTTATGCTGCGGATGATGATACAAAAGATCAAAGCTACTTTCTTTTTTATGTACATAAAGAGATACTGCCAAGATTACTATTTCCACTAGGTAGTAGAAAAAAAAGTGATATTAAAGATATAGCGGCTTCTATAAAAGGGCTAGAGTCTTTTGCTTCTCAAGGTGAATCTAGTGAGATATGTTTTGTAGAAACTACTTATACAGACTTGCTTAAAGATTATGTAGATGTAGATAATGTAGGTGAAGTTCTTGACAAGGATGGAAAAGTGGTAGGCGAACATAAAGGTTACATGCACTACACAATTGGCAAGAGAAAAGGTTTTACTGTAAAAGGTGCGCACGAACCACATTATGTATTAAGTATAGATGCAAAGAAAAACCAGATTGTTGTAGGTAAAAAAGAAGAGCTTGCCTGCAACAGAGTTGTATTAGATAATCTAAATATGTTTAGTGAAGATAAAGAGTTTAATACAACAGTAAAACTAAGATACAGAACAATCGCGGTTTCATGTAAAGTCAAGATAGAAAATAATCAAGCATTTGTAGAATTAAATGAGAGTGTATTTGGTGTGGCGGTTGGTCAAGCAGCAGTATTCTATAATGATGATAAACTAATTGGTGGTGGTTGGATAGCTGAAGTTTAGGTTCTAAAATATATAAATAATATCCCACAAAAAACAATCTAGGAATCTTTATTTAATTCCTTTAAATATTAAGCTTTCTCAAAGCTACTTCCTCCTATAATTCCCATCCACAAACAGAGTGACCTTGTTTAAAAGGCCTAGAGAGACTTCATGTTGAAGCTTTTGAAATTGTTTGAGATCATTGAAAACTAAGCAAGTAATAGACTTA
>JAGGWO010000032.1 GCA_021157485.1 Sulfurimonas sp.
GATTATAAAATGTCTAATAGATTAAAGTTTTATGGTATATCAAAGTGTGATGAGAGGTTGCTTCAAGAGATTAGAGTGATAGATAAAGATAAAAACAGTGTAACAATAAGTTACAAAAACAGAGCTGTTTATATAGCTAATGTTACTGAAATAAACACTAAGTAAATCTATTTAGCACATAAGTATACTCAAAATATATTCATTAGATAAGCTGTGCTAGAATACCCTACAAATATCAAAATAGGGAGTTTCTATGGCTCAAAAAGCGATACGAGAATACGATGCTAAGTCTATCTTAGCAAAGCACTGGGATAAATATTTTCCAGATTTTACTTATGCATACGAGACTGTTATGGTTCAAAATGGATCAGAACTAAATGAGGCTGCAAAAACTGCATCTTGGTTAAATGAAAAAAAATTAGTTGCTAAACCAGATATGCTATTTGGTAAGCGTGGTATGAATGACTTAGTTCTTTTTAGAGATGCTAAGCCAGGTGATGTTACTTTAGCTAAAGCCGCTTCTTGGATAGATGAAAAATCTACTGGCGATCAAAAAGTTTATTTCTCATTTGATGAAAATGACAAACCTTCTGGTGAGCCAAGTGTAGATAAACTAACTAACTTCATTGTTGAGCCATTTACTCCACATGAACAATCTGAAGAGTATTATGTTTCTGCAACATGTGTAGGTGACGATGATGTTATCTATATGTCTGCAGAGGGCGGTATTGCTATTGAACAAAATTGGGATGAAAAAGTTACAGAAGTAGCATTCCCAATTACGGCAACTGAAGATGAGATTGCTGAAAAAATTCGTGCAAATGTACCTAAAGATGTAGCTGATAAAGATAAAGCAAATTTTGCTGAATTTTGTATTGGTTTCTTTAAGGCATACCGTGAGTTAAACTTCGCATACCTTGAAATCAATCCTTTTGTTATGCAAGGGAATAAAATTGAACTTTTAGATATGGTTGCTAAACTTGATGATACTGCTGGATTTATGATGGTAGAAGAGTGGGGTGACGTTGAGTATCCTACTGCGTTTGGTATGGAAGCTAAGTCTCCAGAAGTTGAAGCAATTGAAGAAGCTGACGCCAAAACTGGTGCTTCACTTAAACTTACTCTACTTAAGCCAGAAGCTAGAATCTGGACTATGGTTGCTGGTGGTGGTGCTTCAGTTGTTTATGCTGATACTATTGCTGATATGGCAGGTATTGATGACCTTGCTAACTATGGTGAGTACTCTGGTGGTCCAACTACTGGTGAGACAAAATTCTATGCAGAAACACTACTTGATCTTATGACTAGAGAGCCAGATCCTCAAGGTCGTGGAAAGGTTATGATTATCGGTGGAGCTATTGCTAACTTTACTGATGTTGCTAAAACATTTACAGGTATTATTCAAGCATTTGAAGAATATGCGGATAAAATGAAAGCTGTTGATCTTAAAATCTACGTTCGTCGTGGAGGACCTAACTATGAGAAAGGTCTTAAAGATATTAAAGAAGCTGCTGACAGACTTGGTTTATACATCGAAGTTTACGGACCAGAAACACACGTTACAGATATCGTGCGTATGGCATTAGAGAAGTAAGGAGAAATAATGGAACAACTATATACAAGAGACACACAAGCGATTTTTTGGAATAACAACAAAACTGCTATTCAGAGAATGCTAGATTACGATTACACTATTCAAAGAAAAACTCCATCAGTTGCAGCTATCGTTGCACCTACAAGTGGAAACAAATTTGAGAAGTTCTTTTTTGGACCAGATGAAGTTATGATTCCTCTTTTTAAAACAACTGCAGCAGCTAAAAAAGCTCAGCCACAAGCTGATGTTCTTTTAAACTTTGCATCTTTTAGAACTGCTTACGATGTTACAATGGAAGCACTTGAAATTGGTGGTTTTTCATCAATGATGATTACAGCTGAAGGTATTCCAGAACGTTTAGCTCGTGGTATGAATCAAACTGCTCGTGAAAAAGGTGTTACTATTATCGGACCTGCAACTGTTGGTGCAATCACTCCGGGTGCATTTAAAGTTGCTAACATTGGCGGTACGATAACTAACATTGTTAACTCTAAACTGCACCGTGCAGGTTCTTGTGGACTTGTGACTCGTTCAGGTGGTTTATTTAATGAGCTTTCTAACATTATCGCTATTAATGCTGATGGTATTGCCGAAGGTGTTGCTATTGGTGGTGACAGATTTGTTGGTTCAGTTTTCATTGACAATATGCTTAGAATGGAAAAAAATCCAGCTGTTAAATACATGATACTTCTTGGTGAAGTTGGTGGTACTGAAGAGTATAAAGTTATTGAAGCTATCAAATCAGGTGCAATTACTAAACCAGTTATCGCATGGTGTATTGGTACAATTGCTAAGTATTATGATTCTGGTGTTCAGTTTGGTCATGCAGGTGCTTCTGCTAATGGCGAGATGGAAACAGCTGAGTATAAAAACAATGCAATGAGAGAAGCTGGTATTCATGTTCCAACTTCATTCAATGAACTTCCTGCTATGATTAAGTCAGTTTTTGAAGGTCTTAATCTTCCAGAAATTCCTGAGCCTGAAATGAGTGTTTGTCCTACTGTTAGAAGAAGTAAAGAGTTTATTTGTACTATTTCGGATGATAGAGGTGAAGAGTGTACTTACGCAGGTTTCCCTATCTCTAGCGTTGCAACTCCTGATACTGGCAAAGGTATCGGTGACGTTATTTCACTTCTATGGTTCAAAAAACAGTATCCAAAATGGGCTACAGAGTTCATTGAAACTGTAATTAAAACTGTTGCTGACCATGGTCCTGCTGTTTCTGGAGCACACAATGCAAAAGTAACTGCAAGAGCTGGTAAATCAGTTGTTGAATCACTGGTGACTGGTCTTTTAACAATCGGTCCACGTTTTGGTGGTGCTATCGATGGTGCTGCCGAGCATTTTAAATATGCTGATGATAATAATCTTTCTCCAAAAGAGTTCCTAGGTTATATGAAGAAACAAGGTATTCCAATTCCAGGTATCGGTCACCGTATCAAGTCTCTTAAGAACCCAGATTTACGTGTAACTGGCCTTATGAACTTTGCTGCAGAGCATTTCCCAGCAACTCCACTTTTAGATTATGCAAGAACGGTTGAAGCGCTGACTACATCTAAGAAAGAGAACCTTATCTTAAATGTTGATGGTACTATCGGTATCTTAATGGTAGATATGTGGAGAGCATTAGGTTACTCAGAGAATGAAATCAATGAATTCATCGCCTCTGGTACACTAAATGCATTCTTCATAGTTGGTCGTAGCATCGGTTTTATAGGTCATGTACTTGATGAAAAACGTCTTGCAATGCCAATGTATAGACACCCAATGGATGATATCCTTTACGATGTTCCAAAAGCAGAGAAGATTTAATTCACGAATAAAATTTACTTTTTATCTTAAACTCAAGGATACTCTCCTTGAGTGCTTTCAATTTCCTAATCAAGACTTTTAAATGCAATTCTTTTTCGCTATACTATAAGTATATATTATAATATAGGTATTTTATGGAAGAATCATCCAATAGTCGTTTATTGCACAGTGCATTCACGATGTTAGAGTTAATTTTTGTGATTGTTGTTATAGGTATACTCGCTGCTACTATTATCCCAAGTACAAAAACAAATCCACTTCAAGAAGCAGCAATACAATTAGTTTCACATATTAGATATACTCAACATTTAGCAATGATAGATGATAAATATGATTCCAATGATGCTGAGTGGCATAAAGGACGTTGGCAAATAGTATTCTCAAATAATGTTAAAACAAATAACCAAGAGGCGTATACAATATTTTCTGATACACCAATATATAGTGGTGACCCAACAGTAACAGAGATTGCAAAAAATCCACAAAACAACAACTTACTAATGTCAGGAGGATATACCGGAACGGTCAAATTAGATGTCAATCATAATAGCTTTATAGGTATGAAAAAACTAAATATTGGAATGAGTTACGGAATAGATGATGTTAGTCTAGATGGTGGTTGTTCTAATTCTAGGATATCCTTTGATTATTTAGGAAGACCTTTTACAGGTGATCAAAGTACTATGACTGGTCCATATAGTGCTGGAACTCAAAGACTAATTACATCAGTGTGTAATATAACAATAAGTTCAGAAATAGATAGTATAACTATTACTATTGAGCCTGAAACAGGCTATGCAAAAATAAACTTTTAGTATCTCTTTCATTGTTAAGCAAAAGCTAAGCTACTTCCTCCTATAATTCCCATCCACAAACAGAGTGACCTTGTTTAAAAGGCCTAGAGAGACTTCATGTTGAAGCTTTTGAAATTGTTTGAGATCATTGAAAACTAAGCAAGTAATAGACTTA
>JAGGWO010000098.1 GCA_021157485.1 Sulfurimonas sp.
ATGTTGGTGATGATAAGATTTTACTTCCTGTTGAGAACTTGGATTTTATTGACCGATATATTGCCAGCGGTGGTTCTACTCCTGTTTTAGACAGACTAGGTAAAGGCAGTTTTGGAAAACTAAAAGCTAAGGTTAGAAAACGTCTGCTTGAAATAGCAGGTCAAATTGTCAATACTGCAGCAGCCCGCTCTCTCATAAAATCTCCAAAAATAAGTGTCAACAAACAAGAGCTTAAAGAGTTTCAAAAACTATCAGGTTTTGAATATACTGAGGATCAAACGCAGTCTGTAGATGAGATTATAGGGCAAATGAGTTCAGGCCATATTATGGATAGACTACTAAGCGGTGATGTTGGTTTTGGTAAGACCGAAGTAGCTCTAAACACTATTTTTGCAGCTTATAAGTCAGGCTACCAGTCTGCGTTTATTGTCCCAACAACACTTCTTTCAGCTCAACATTTTCGTTCACTTCATGAGCGTTTTTTTGAGCTTGGAATCAAGTATGCAAAACTAGATAGATTTGTAACTACTAAAGATAAAAACGCAGTTATAAAAGGTTTGGCTTCAGGTGAGATAGATTGTGTAGTTGGAACGCACTCCCTTTTTGGACTAGAGTTTAAAAAACTGGGAGTAGTTATTATAGATGAAGAGCATAAGTTCGGTGTGAAGCAAAAAGAGAAGATTAAAGAGTTGTATCATAATGTGCACTTACTTTCTATGAGTGCAACACCAATTCCGCGTTCGTTAAATCAGGCAATGAGTTCTATTAAGACAATGAGCCAACTCTTAACTCCACCAAGTGAACGTCAAGGTGTAAGAACCTTTGTAAAAGAGTATGATGAGAAGTTGATTAAAGAGGTTATTTTAAGAGAGCTTCGTCGCGGTGGACAGGTTTTTTATGTACATAACTCGATTGACCATATGCCTATAAAATTTGGTGAGCTAAAAGCACTGCTTCCAGATTTGCGTATGGTTATGTTGCACTCTAAAATATCAGCAGTTGAAACTGAAAAAGAGTTACTCAAGTTTGAAGCTGGCGAATATGACTTAATGATAGCGACTTCTATTATAGAATCAGGTATTCATATGCCTAGAGTAAATACTATTTTAGTAGATGGTGCAGACAGATTTGGTATAGCTGACCTTCATCAGCTTCGTGGTCGTGTTGGACGTGGAAGTTATGAGGGTTTTGCCTATTTTATAGTTCAAAATAAAGAAGCTCTTACAGATGAAGCAAAAAAACGTCTTTTAGCCTTAGAATCTAACTCATTTTTAGGTTCAGGTTCAGTGCTCGCTTATCATGATTTAGAGATACGTGGTGGTGGTAACTTGGTAGGTGATGCGCAGAGTGGACATATTAAAAATATCGGTTACTCACTCTACCTTAGAATGTTAGAAGATGCTATAAAAGAGCTTAGTAATACCCAAGAGAGTGAGCGAGCAAAAGTTGATATAAAACTAACTATCTCAGCCTATATCTCTGATGAGGTAGTTAAAGAAGATAGGCTGCGTTTAGATGTATACAGACGTCTTTCTCAATGTGAAAACGCAGTAGAAGTATATGAGATAGAAGAAGAGCTCATAGATAGGTTTGGAGAGTTGGATAATCCAACAAAACAATTTTTTGAACTGATGGTTATTAAGCTACTTGCACTAGATAAAAAGATAAAATCTGTTTCAAATTATGGACAAAATATTACTTTTACATATTTGAATGAATCAAAAGAGACTATAAAGTCTAAAAGCAGAGATGATGATGATATCATCAAAGAGACTCTTTTTTATCTGAGAAACTCTAAGCCAAAAGTACTTTAAGGAATAAATATGCGAATAGCATTTATAGGTGATATAGTAGGTCAACCTGGACGTAAGATGGTACAAAATCATCTACAAAAAATTAGAGCAGAGTATAGTATTGACTTTGTAATAGCAAACTACGAAAATGCTTCTCACGGTTTTGGACTAACTTCTAAAAACGCAACGGAACTTGTCTCTTTTGGTATTGATGTGATGAGTGGTGGTAATCATACTTGGGATAAAAAAGATATCTTGCCTCTCTTTGATACACATGAGCTTCTCCGTCCTCATAACTACCCTGAGGGTGTTCCTGGAACTGGATGTAAGGTTTATGATGTGGCCGGTGAGAAACTTGGGGTTTTAAATCTTATGGGACATTTTTCTATGCCATATACTGATAATGCGTTCAGATGTGCCGAGGAGACAGTTGCATCTCTACATGAAGAGGGTGTTAAAAATATATTTATAGATTTTCATGCAGAAGCTACAAGTGAGAAACGCGGAATGATGATGTTGCTTCAAGGAAAAGTTAGTGCTATTATCGGTACACATACTCACGTTTCAACTGATGATTTTCAAATTTCACAAGGAACCGCTTACTTAACGGACATAGGCTTGAGTGGTTGTAGAGATAATGTCATTGGGATGGATGCAAAAGTTCCTCTTAAACAGTTTCTCTCTGGAATGAAAGGGCATTTTGATATCCCTAAAAAGTGTAAATCAATTTTACAGATAGCCATTATGGATTTTAGTGATTCAAAGTGTAGTGGGGCATTTAAGTTAAAATATTTTGACGATGGAAGAGTTATTAAAAATGATGCGTGGATTGAAGATTAAGCGGTGATTTTGTAGTAGTTTTCATTTGCTATATATGTGTTTAGCATGGTGTGGCGTAGATTGTTTTCTTTTATATCTTGAATATTTTGGGGCAATTCTCTGTTTATTTTTGGTGTTTGGTCGAGTGTAGTACGAGGTGCTAGAATAAGAGAAAATATTTTAGAGTTATCACTGTAGGCATTCTTAGCCTCAGCTTGAGCTTCTAACTTTAAAAATTTAGTTTTTGCACTGCTTTGAGAGTTCTCTTGCAATTTTTGTTGATTATTTAGAGATTTATAGTTTGATATATAATTAATTGGAAATTTAGGAGAAGTATCTACATTTTTAACTGTTTTAGAGAGAAGTTTTGCCTCAAATGATTCTGCACCGTTCTCGCTCCTATTCACCCTGTTTTGTTGAGTTCTAGCAGTTGATTCAGTGTTGACATAAGTGCTAAACGATGATACATACATCACAAAAACCTTTATCCCTTTTAGACATTATAAATCAACACGACTTTAAATAATGTTAAAGAGTTATGATGTATCATTTGTGTATAAACTCACTTTTTACTAACTATCTAGTTGTATACTTTGTAAAAGAAAATATTTTTGGATGAAATTATGGATAGTTTAAAAAATCTTACTATTTTATATGTTGAAGATGATGATGAAGTAAGAGAAAATATTGCTCAGAGTTTATCATATTTTGTAAAAGATGTATTGTCTGCAGGGAATGGTAATGATGCATTTGAACTTTATGAAAAGTATCCACCAGATATAATTATTACAGATATAGACATGCCAGGGATGAATGGTTTGGAACTTGCGGCTAGAGTAAGAGAGCATGATAGTTTTATACCTATAGTTGTTATAACTGCATATACAACTGAAGAGTTTTTATTAGATGCTGTTTCCCTTCATCTTGAGAGATATCTAGTAAAACCTGTAACTCTGGCAAAACTAAAAGAGAGTTTAGAATCTTGCTATTATAAATTAAAAGAGTTAAATAGAATTACACTGAAGTTTTCTACAGGCTATACTTATAACCTTACATCAAATATTATGGAAGATGAAAATGGGGAACTCATAACTTTACAAAATAAAGAAAAATTACTTTTAGAGTTGTTATTAAAAAATGTCGATGCTGTAACTTAC
Organism: Sulfurimonas sp.; assembly: GCA_021157485.1. Taxonomy (GTDB): domain Bacteria; phylum Campylobacterota; class Campylobacteria; order Campylobacterales; family Sulfurimonadaceae; genus Sulfurimonas. The sequence continues at coordinate 3,770 of JAGGWO010000098.1, forward strand.
TATAGTGAAATTGAAGATGAAATTTGGAAAGGTGAAAAGTTAAACAGAGGTTCTTTAAAAGCTTTGATTCTTAAACTGAGAAAAAAACTTGGAAAAGATAGTATAGTTAATGAAAATGAATTGGGTTACAGGTTGCGTATTTGAGTAAAATTTTAGCTAGACTTTTTATATTACTACTTCTTATCTCTTCTTCTATCTCTGCGTTTACTATTTATGAAGACAAAAATTCTCATATTACTGAAAAAGAGATATTTAAATATGAAGATAAGTTTTATACTCCAAAAGAGGGTGCTTACTCTTATACTGATTCTAGCTTCTGGTTGAAGTTTGATTTTTCCAAAGATATCACACCTGAAAAATATATACTTTTTAACTTTGCTGTATTAACGTATGTTGATATGTTCTATAAAAGTGATGGTATTATCCAAGAGGTCAATTATGGAGCGGGTGTACAAAGAGAGCTCCCTTTTAATGAAATAATCCTCACTATACCTCTAGAAAAAATAGAGAGTAAAATAATTTATGTAAGAATTAAACATAAGGGTGTTTTGTCTCTTGAAAATAGAATATTTGACTCTAAAGAGGATATATATAATCTCCTTGTGTTAAGAGATGATATCACTACATTTATGGTGGCCATTACAATACTCATTATGTTATTTATCTCTGTTATAGCTTATAATCTAAAAGAGATAACCTATCGACTATTCTTGATGTTACTATTTTTTACCCTTATTATGGAACTAGCAATAAACAACTCTTTAACATGGATAATTGGAGCTAAAAATATAGATTTTATTTTTCAAGTAGGGGTAGATTTAACTGCTGTAGCTTTGTATCTATTTATCATGAATATTACAAATATGAAAGAGGCATTTCCTAAAATATATAAAATATTTAAATTATTAACAACTATTACACTCTATATTTTTATAACAGAATTTTTACAAAACAAAGATATTCATACAATAAAAACGGTTATTATAGTTCCAACATTTTTATCAATAGTATTTGCAAGCTTGGTATATATGTATTATAAAAATGTGAAATATTCAATTTTAATCTCAATAGGGTGGTTGTTTTTTCTTGCCTCAGCAGTTGTTTTATATTTAAGTGTAAATGGAATGATTATAGGTGTCTACAATCCAATTATCTGGAAGGTCTTAATCATACTCGAGATGATTACTTTCTCACTTCTGTTACTTTATAGAATTAAAGAGTTAGCTGATGAAAATGTTAAACATGAGCTAGTCTTAGAAGAGCAGTCAAAGTTAGCAGTTATCGGTGAAACATTAACAAATATAGAACATCAGTGGCGCTCACCTCTTTCAAAAATATCATCAAATATCATTGCCTTGGAGACTGAACTTGAAGTAAAAGGAAAAGTAGAGAATAAAAGCCTGAAAAAAGCTCTTGTAAGTATGACAGATACACTTGATTACATGACAAACTTGGTTGATTACTTTAAAGTATTCTATATGAAGGATCAAGATAAAAAACCTTTTTTAATAGGAAATTCATACTTAAGAGTTAGTCGACTACTTGAGTATGATTTTTTAAAATATTCAATTCAAATAGAGTATATTGATAATGATAAAATTCAGATACTTGGACATCTTAATGAATTTACACAAGTACTATTAAATATTCTATCAAATTCACGTGATATTTTTATTCAACGTGAGATAAAAAAACCTAAAATAGAGATAAATGTCTCTAAAAAAGACAATAATGTAATTATAACTATTGAAGATAATGCTGGAGGAATTGATGAAGAAAATTTAGAGAATATTTTTAATCAATTTTTTTCTGATAAAGATAAACAAAGTACCGGTGTAGGGTTATACCTATGCAAACATATTGTAGAGAAAAAAATGAATGGAACTATACGCGTCAAAAATAAAAATCAAGGTGCAAGATTTATAATAAAACTATAATTCACTTTTAAATCACCCCTGTTAGATATAATTATCTTAGTAATATGCCACTGGAATAAAATATGCTAGTGAAGTCTATATTATAATGTTTATTTTAGGAGACAAAAGTATTGAAACTGTTTTTGAATTTTATTTTACTGTTTAGCTTACTATCATCATCACTATTTTCTCTAACGCTTCAAGAGAGCGTAGTTGAAGTTATGAATACAAATCCGATTGTTGCAGAGCGACTAAAAAACTACAGAGCAACACAACAAGATTTAACTGTTGCTGAGTCTGAATACTATCCAAGTGTAGATTTTAGAGCTTCTCTTGGTTACAACAGTGCTGGAGCACTTAAAACTTCAGATGAAGATTGGAATCATGAAGTACAAGATGAGCAGTACAACAATTATGAAACATCTTTAATCCTGACACAAAACCTATTTGATGGTTTTTCAACTACAAGTAAAGTTGACTACCAAGAAGCAAGAATTTTAGCAGCTGCATACAACTATATAGAAAAATCAAATGACTTAGCTTTTAAAATGACAACTGCTTACTTAAATGTTATTCGCTCATATGAACTTCTTCAAACTGCAAGAGAAAATGTGCAGATTAATGATGAGATATTTAGAAAGGTAAAAGATCTTTTTGATTCAGGGCTTACTACTGATTCTGAAGTTAAAAAAATAGAATCAGCCCTTTCTCTTGCGCGCTCAAACCTTACTGTTCAGAGAAATAACTCACGTGATACAGAATATAGTTTTAGAAGAGTACTCGGTCGTATGCCAAATGTTGCAAATATGAGTAAACCTGAATTAAATATTTCTATGCCAGATAGTATCGAGAGAGCCGCGCTTTATGCAGTAAATCATAATCCATCACTGCTTGTTAGCCGTTATAATATTCAAGGGGCACAAGCACTTCATAGGCAAACTCAAAAAGACTTTTACCCAAAAATTGATTTAGAGCTTGCTCAGAATTATAATGATGCAGATAAACTAAATAGATTTAATCAGCCAGATGATAGATTTACAGCAAGACTAGTTCTTTCATATAATATATTTCGTGGAGGAGCAGACACTGCAGCAGCCCAAAGAGAAATAAGTAAGATAAATCAAGAGATTGATATTAAAAGAGATCTTAAGCGTCAAGTTATTGAAGGCCTAGATCTCTCTTGGAATGCTTATGAGATGATTGCGCAGCAACTTATAGACTTAAAAGATTATAGTCGCTTTAGTGAAAAAACACTAGAGCTTTATAAAGAAGAGTATGATTTAGGTCGTCGCTCTCTGCTTGATCTTTTATCTGCTCAAAATGATGTTATAAACTCTCGTTCTCAGATTATTATTGCAGAGCATGATTATCTTTTAGCAAAGTATCGTATCTTGGATGCGATGGGTCTTTTACCGATGGCTATTGTTGGAGATACAAAAGATTTTAGTTCTCGTGTAAATCTTTACACAGATGGCGAAGCTCATGAAATATTAGATACTATCCCGGTAAAACTTGATGTTGATGGAGATAATATTGTTGATAATCTAGACCTGTGTGATAACTCGCTTTTAGAGAATAATATCATGCCTTATGGTTGTAAAAAGATACTTAGAGATAGTGATGGTGATGGTGTACGTGACTCAAGAGACAAATGTCCGCTCACTCCTAAAAATGCTAAAGTTTCTCCTGATGGATGTGCCCTTGATGGTGATATGGATGGGATTAAAGATTATAAAGATAAGTGTCTAGATACTCCAATAGGTTATGAGGTAAATGATGATGGTTGTGCCATATCACTGAATCTTGGTGTGAATTTTAAATATTATAGTGATATTATAGAAGAAAATTCTGAAAAAAATATAGAAAAATTTGCAGAGTTTATAAAAAAGAATTCTCATTATGAACTCAATATTGTAGGACATACAAGTACTAAAGGTGATGCAGATCTTAATAAAAGACTTTCACTAAAAAGAGCTAAAGCTGTAAAGTTGGCTCTGATAAATTTAGGTGTTAGTGCAAATAGTATGACAACAGAAGGACGAGGTGAAGAAGACCCGATAGTTGAAGATACTTTATCTGATTCTTCATTAGATGGCAAACTCCTTAATCGTCGTGTAGAAATAGAAATTTCAATAGAGTAAGGGAGGTAATTATGAGAAAAAAAATAAATAACTTATATATTAAGATGATGATATTACCTTTGGTTTTGAGTTCAACTCTATTTAGCGCAACATATGACGAGACATATAGTGTTTTAGACTCAAAGGGGTCACATGAAAAAAATGTCAACACATATATGGACGGAAATTTTGAAGAGATAATCCGTTTTGACGACATTTTATTTACTAAAAATGGAGTTGATAAATCTAGTGAAAAAATAGTAGATAAAGCAATTGAAAAAATAAAAAAGTATACTAGAGATGGTAAAGTTCTTAATGTGACGCTTATTGGGCATACAGACAGAGCAACTAATGATATGAATGAGCAGACAATTGACTCAGATACATATGCTAATAAAATTCAAAATATGTTTCGTTACTCTTTAAGTGAGAATAATAGCACCGAAATAAGTAAAGATTACGCAAACAACCTCAAAAAAAGATTAGTAGATAGCGATATCTCTAAAGATATACTGTTTGTAGAGAATAGAGGTTCAAAAGATTTGGCTTATATTGGTGATGAACCAGAAGATAGAGATTTGTCTAATCGTGTTATGGTTACTCTTTATATTGCAGAACCCGTAGATATCGATAGTGACAGAGACGGCGTTTTTGATAATATTGATAGATGTCCAAACACTCCAAGACTTTCAAAAGTTGATAAGTATGGCTGTCCTATAGATAGTGATGGAGATGGTGTACTTGATTATAAAGACAGATGTGCTAAAACACCAAAAGGTGTTAAGGTTGATAGAAATGGTTGTCCTGTAGATAGTGATGGTGATGGCATTGTAGACTATAAAGATAAGTGTCAAGGTACAGAGGAAGGTTTTAGTGTTGACCCAAATGGATGTCCTTTAAAAAGTACATTGAAACTACATTTTAATCCACGTTCTGACCAAATACAAATTGGCTCAAATGATGAAATAAAACGTTTTGCAAAGTTTATGAAAGAAAATAAGCTTTATAAAGCTAAAATAACTGGTCATACAGATAGTATAGGTAAGGCCGTGACGAATATGAGACTTTCACAAAGAAGAGCTAAAGCCACTAAAATTGCACTCATAGCTGAAGGTGTTGAGGCATCTCGCTTGAGTACTGCTGGGCGTGGAGAACTTGACCCCATAGAGTCAAATAGACTTAAAGCTGGTAGAAGTGCTAATCGCCGTATAGAAGTGGAACTATATTATTAAAAAAATCGAAGGTAGTGGTAAATGAATGAGCATACAATAACGATAAATGAAGATTCTCTTTTAGAGATTTTTGTTATTTTTACAAAGCTTTTTCATAAACCATATACCAAAGAAGCTCTTTTAGCGGGGCTACCTATTCATGGTGACCAAAAGCTATTTTCCAAGGGAAAATCAAAATCTCTTTTCTCCCGTGTTGCTGGACGTGCAGGACTTAAATCTACACTAATTAAAAGACCAATCAAAGATATGCTCTCTCTACACCTTCCAATAATTTTACTGTTAAGTAATGATAATGTATGTATTTTAGAAAAATTTAGTGAGGATCGAACTGAAGCAAAAATTATCTATCCTGAGGGTGGGGGACTCCAAGAGTGGCTAAGTGTAGAGGATCTTGAAAAAGAGTACATAGGTTTTGCATATATGCTTAAAAAAGAGTTTGAGTATGATGATAAAAACTCTAGAACCCTGCAGATTAAACAAAAGCACTGGTTTTGGAGTACGCTAAAGCTATCTTTCCCAATTTATAGAGATGTCCTCTGGGCTTCACTACTTGTAAATATTTTTGTTTTAGCTACACCTCTCTTTACAATGAATGTGTATGATAGAGTGATTCCAAATAATGCACAAGAGACCCTGATGGTTTTTACTATTGGTATTGTTCTAGTATATATTTTAGATTTTTTCTTAAAAGTTACAAGAGGTTATTTACTTGAGTTGGCCGGGAAGAAGAGTGATATTATCATGTCTTCTATCATTTTTGAAAAAGTTTTAGATCTCAAGATGTCTGAGTATCCACCGTCAGTTGGATCATTCGCGAATAATATGAAAGATTTTGAATCTGTTCGTTCTTTTTTTACAACTGCAACAATGACAGCTGTGATTGACCTGCCATTTGCGATTATATTTTTAGCTGTTATTTACTATATCGGAGGAAATCTAGTATTTGTTCCTATGATTACAATGCTATTAATCTTGATATATGCTCTTATTATTAGAAAACCTCTCCAAGAGAGTATAGAGTCATCGCATGAAGCTAGTGCAAAAAAGAATGGTATTTTAATTGAAACACTGCAGAACATAGAGACAGTAAAATCTATGCGAATGAACTCTAAAATGCAATGGGAATGGGAAGAGTCAACCGGAGAAATTGCCGAGAAAAATTTAAAATCACGTCTTCTTTCCTCTTCAATTCCTAATGTTACAAATCTTTTTATTCAGTTAAATACAGTCTTTGTAGTTGTTTTTGGAGTTTATTTGATTCAAGAGTTTGAGCTTACTATGGGTGGACTTATCGCTGTTGTAATTCTAACATCAAGAACAGTTGCTCCTATGGGGCAAGCAGCTGGACTTATTTCTAACTACTCTGATGCAAGAACCTCGTACAATACACTTAATGATATTATATCAAAAGAGGCTGAACGTCCAGCTGGTAAAGAGTTTGTAGAGCGTCCAAAATTTAAAGGAAAAATAGAGTTTAAAGATGTCTGTTTTAACTACCCAGGAACAGAAGTTCCAGCGCTTAGCAATGTTAGTTTTACCATAGAAGCTGCAGAAAAGGTAGCAATCATTGGTAGAATAGGTTCAGGTAAAAGTACGATAGCAAAACTCATTTTAAAACTATATGAACCGACAAGTGGAAAAATTATGATTGATGGCATAGATTTAACACAGATTGATCCTGCAGATTTACGTCGTTTCATAGCGTATGTTCCTCAAGATATACATCTTTTTAAAGGTACGATAAAAGATAATATTATTTCATCAGAACAACATCCTGATGTTGGAGATATTATATATGCAGCTCAAGTGAGTGGTACTGAAGAGTTCGTTCAAACACACCCGATGGGTTTTGATATGCCAATCGGAGAGAGAGGAGCAGGACTCTCGGGCGGACAGCGTCAAAGTGTTGGAATTGCGAGATCTCTTATGCAGGATAGCTCGATTATGATTATGGATGAACCAAGTAATGCTATGGATCAAACAACTGAGAGTAGACTTTTAGAAAGACTTAAAGTTGAACTTGCTGATGAGACAGTGCTTATAATTACACAAAAATTATCTCTTTTAGATATGACGGATAGAATTATTGTGATGCATAACTCTAAGGTACTGCTTGATGGACCAAAAGAGCAGGTTACAAAACAACTAGGAGGTGCTACTAATGTCAAATAATGAACATAAAAATCTTTCAAAAAGAGATTATGAATTCATGCACTCTCTTAGCGCAGCAGTTCTTGAAGTTGCCCCTACACGTTTGAGATTTGTTCTTTATTTTTGGGTTGTGGCAATATTTATGTTTATCACATGGGCTAATTTTGCACTTATTGATGAGATTGCTAGAGGTGATGGGGAAATTATTCCTAGTGGTGAAAACCAGATGATACAAAATCTTGAGGGTGGTATCGTTGAAGAGATTTTAGTTAATGAGGGTCAAGAGGTAAAAAAAGGTCAAATTTTAATAAAAATAGATAACCAAAAATCAAAATCATCCTTTAGCTCAAACGCAATCAAAGCAGATGCTCTTGAGACAAAAATAGTTCGTCTCTTTGCAGAATCTAGTGGCAAAATGTTTCAAGTATCAGATGAGCTTAAAAAAAGACTTCCCGAATTTGTGGAGAATGAAAAGAGTTTATATCAGACAAATAAACAGCAGTTAAACTCTAAGCTAAATGCTTTAAAAGAGCGACTTTCACAAAAAAAGACAGAACTTTCAGAAGCACAAAATCAACTTGAGTATTTAAAAGCTTCTTCGGATTTTATATCTAAAGAAGTGAAGATGACTAAGCCCATGGTTGCAAAAGGAGTTCGCTCTAAAATTGACTTCTTAAAGTTAAAGCGTGAGGCGAATGAAATCATCTCAAAGTATGATGCAACAAAAAAATCAATACCTCGTCTTAGATCTGCTATTAAAGAGGTTAGGAGCACTATTAGAGAGGCTACTCTTATGTTTCAAAGTGAAGCGAAAGTTAAAATGAATGAGGCTATAGCAGAACTTAGAGGATTGAGAGCAACTTCTACAGCACTAGAAGATCAAGTAAGTCGTACTGTAGTTCGCTCACCTATGAATGGTATTGTTCAAAAACTTTTTGTTCACACTGTTGGCGGTGTTATTAAGCCTGGTGAAAATATTATGGAAATAGTTCCCAGTGATGAAACACTTATTGTAGAAGCTAAAATAAAACCATCCGATATTGCGTTTATATATTTTGGACAAAAAGCCATTGTTAAGTTTTCTGCTTATGATTTTGCTATATATGGTGGTCTTGATGGTCAAGTTGTTTTAATTAGTGCTGATACGATTAAAGATGAAAAAGATAATGTTTTTTATACTGTTAGGATTAAAACAAACCAAAATTATCTAGGGGATGAAAGTAAACAGCTTAAAATTATTCCTGGTATGACAGTTAGTGTTGATATTATTACTGGGCAAAAAAGTGTACTTGATTATATTTTAAAACCTATTTTAAAAACAAAACAGTACACATTTACGGAGAGGTAGTATGAAAGTTTTAATACATAGCGATGATATAAATCTACTCTCTCACTGGGAAAAATCCATTGATTCAAAGTATGAAATTATTGATAATTTGGATGAGTTGTTAAATATGACTTCTAGTCTAATAATTATTAATTTCTCAGCATGTTTACCTAGTTGTGATGATGTTTTAAAAACTTTAATAAGTAATGATAATAAGGTTTTAGTTCTCCATAGAACACCAGAATTGGCTGTTGCAAAAAAGCTTTTAAGAATTGGTGCAATGGGTTATGGAAATGCTTTGATGAGAGATCATTTTATAGTTGCAGCACTCAATGCGATTAAAGATAATATGGTCTGGTTATACCCAGAGTTAACTTCTCAACTTATTATGGATATACCAACATCAAATGATGAAAACAGTGATGAACAACTCTCAAAATTAACATCAAGAGAAAAAGAAGTTGCACTACTTCTTAAAGAAGCATATCCATACAAAGAGATAGCACTCAAACTTGATATTACACCAAGAACGGTAAAAGCTCACGCACAAAGTACCTATTCAAAACTAAATGTTAAAGATAGACTAGCACTTGCACTCCTCTTAAAATAGGGCTTTACTCAACTACTTGTCCCTATGGACAATACCATTAATCTTTTTTTTAACCTATAATCTAAATAATTAAAATTTTATCTATTTAGGATATATTATGAATGTAGTTATTGGAACAGTAAAAACGCTAAGCGGACAGTTTTTTGCAAAAGATTCACATGGCGATGTAGTTGAGCTACATGTTGGAGATAAGATAACACAAGATATGGTTGTATTTGGTGCTGATGAAAATAGTGCAGATGCAAATATCAAGATAGGAATGTTAAACCTAGAAGAGGCAATAACTCTTACTGGTCTAGAAAAACAGACTTTTGATATGTCACTAATAGAAGATAATAACATTGATGACCTACTTTCCCCAGATAGCTTAAACGCAGCACTAAATGAAAATGTAGATGTAGATGCACAAGAGAGTGAAAATACAGATGAAGAAGA
>JAGGWO010000181.1 GCA_021157485.1 Sulfurimonas sp.
AAGTTTGTGTTGTTGCAAACCTAAAACCAGCAAAACTAATGGGAATGATGTCAGAGGGAATGCTTCTTGCTGCTAAGGATGAAGATGGTCTATGTTTAGTTAGACCGGAGAAACCTAAAAAGGCAGGTACCCCTATTGGATGAGACTTGAAAATGTCCTTGCACTTACACATGGTAAAGTAGTAAACGAACCATTTGTAAAAACTTTTGAGAACATTGTTTTTGATGCTACAAGAGTAAAAAGGGGCGATCTCTTTATCGCTTTTGATGAGCAAAACATAGAGTGTGCTGTTCTAAACGGCGCATATGGCGTTTTATTTGACAAGCCTACACAGATAAGCGATCGAGAGATTGCTTGGATAAAAGTAGAGGATATCAATGATGCACTTAAAAGATTGCTGCGTTTTAAGCTTATAGATAAAGAGATAGTAGTTTACGAGTGTAATAAAATCGTTTTAAAGCTCGCTCTTCAAGTAATGAGTGAGCCAAACTTCATAGCTTTAAATGGCGATATAAAATCCATAATAAAAACATTATGGGATCTGCCAAACTCAAGTACTGTTCTGTTTAGCCCTGCTCTCACGCCAAAAGAGATATTTACAGATGTGAAATCAATTACGAGAACATCTATAGAACCAATAAATATAATTGAGCAGACTCTTTTTGAAACTTCTTTTATATATGACAATGTATTTTACGAAAGACAACTTATATCTCCATTTTTTATGCCATACCTTGAAGAACTTCTTCATCTATTTAAAACTCTCAAAATAAACTTTCGTCTTAGAAAGTTTACGCCGATAGATCATTTTGAAGCTGTATTTACGAATAAAAACTTTGAGATAAAAGAGTTTGGCACAAGTGATAAGGTTTTGATTTTTGAATCAAATGCAGAGTTAATTAATTCTGAGATATCATTTCTACGAAAGCAGGCAAACTGGGCAAATATAATCTTTATATTACCACTTAAAGATGCTGATACTTACAAAGAGCACAAAGATGTTCATGTATATAAAAGTAAAAACGAAATAAAAGAGATACTAAAGAGCAATAGTTTTCATTTTGCTCTTATAGTAGGAGTTGATAAGTCAATATTGAGCAAGCCGTTACCTCACTTAGTTCAACCTACTCTATTTTAAAAGCTCTCTTTTAAGTTCATCTTTATTTATCTGATTTTTATCACTTTGAACCAAAGGAAGTGACTTTTTATATATAATTCTACTTGGAATCATATAAGATGCTAAATGTTTTTTAAGCTCAAACAGTATCTCATTTGTAGGTATCTCACCTTTAGATGAATAAACCATAATGATTTCTTCCTCTATAAGCTCATTTTCTATTGAAAATACTGCACAGGCCTCAATTAACGGTATATTTTTTGACACTACAGACTCTATCTCTAATGGTGAAACTCTAAAACCTCTTGTTTTAATCATATCATCATGACGTGAGACAAAATAGAAGTATCCCTCTTCATCTTTATATACATAGTCTCCACTAGCAACGACAAGTTCATCATTGAGTTGTCCTTCAAGATTAATAACATCTTTTAGAATCTGTATCGATTTAAATCTCTGTTCATTTTGTTCAGGTGCATTCCAAAAACCTTTATAGATATACCCACCTCTATGAATCAACTCCCCTACTTCACGCACTCCACACTCTTTTCCCTCTTTATTTATAACATAAAGTTCAACATCAGGAATAGCTTTTCCAATAGAATCTGGTCTAATCTCAATTTGGCTTGGGTCTAAATAAGTTGAGCGAAACGCTTCTGTAAGCCCATGCATAGAGTAAAACGCAGCATTACTGAAAAGATTTTTACAATCTTGAATCATCTTTTTGGTTACATTTCCACCAGATGAAGTTATAGTCTTTACATTTGCAAATAGCTCTGCGTTTGGAAGTCTGTGCATATCTTCATCAAAAATCTGAGTGATAGTTATAGGCATAAGAGGGATAACAGTTACTTTATCATTAATCAAGTGATTTAAAAAATCCTCAGGAAGTATAAACCTATGAAGCGCTAGAGTTGCTTTTTTGTAAAGGCTTGTAAAAATTTGATTTAGACCATAATCAAGATTAAAAATGAGCAAGCCAGAGATAACATCATCCTCCTCTATTTTTAAATACTGAGCTACAACACGTGCGGAATTTATAAGGTTTCTGTGTGAAATCACAATTCCCTTTGGCGTTCCACTCACACCAAATGAGTAAGTTATTACTGCGTTTGAATGCCCACTTATGTCACAAAAGTAAGGTTTATTGTAGTATTTATATATTTCTTCAAAAGAAGCTATTTCCTTTGTAGACGTTTCATACGAAATAATATGACCATTAAAATCTATCTCTTTTATATTTTCTATCTTTAACTTGTCAGTTATGATACATTTAATATCGCAGTCATTTATAATGTACTTAATTTGCTCCGGTTTTAAAAGTTTCGTTAGTGGAACTAAAATATAATCTGTTGACAAAATAGCAAGGATTGCAATAACTTGCTCTATACCCTTGTTAGAATAAATTCCAACTCTTGAATCTTTTGGCAGATCTAACTCTTTTAAATAATAAGCCACTTGATTAACTTTTGCAAATAGTTCACCATAAGTAATATTTTGTTCTTTGTGCACTAAAGCTATTTTATTACCATGTGTTAAAGCAGAATCTTCAATTAGCGTTCTTATACAGTTTATTGACATGTTAGTTTCCTTTTGCTCCAAGTGTCCAGATGTCATAATTTTTATCCATTACGACTGTTGGGTTGTGTTTTGAGTTAAGTATCTTCGTATAAAAAAATGAAATTATGTCTTCTATCTCTTCATCTGATAAAACTTTTGTGATTCCACCAGTAAGAACAATAGAATTTATAGAGAGAAGTTTTAGGTTTATATAAGCTTTTTTGTAGTGTGACATCTTGCAAAGAACCAAGAAAATTGCAAGCTGCATAAGTACTTTTAGAGCTTTTTCGCCACTCTCTTCAAATATATTCTCAGTAACTTTTAGATGTGTTAGAAGCTCATAGGTAAACTCATTATTCTCTGCCGCAAATATCAAAGACTCTTTTGACTTATAAACGCCAAGCTTTTTAAAGACTAGTCTGTCATACTCGTTTTGTGTAACGATGTTGTCATCAACTAAATCTTTTGAGTAGTGAATATCTGTAGTCGCTCCACCAATATCTATAAGTATATAAGGATTTACAACAGAGAAATTTGCATCTAAAAGAGGTAGCGTTTTATTTACTATGTATGGAGTTGAGTATATTTGATTTGATGTAATGTCATAAAGACTCTTAATATCCTCTTTACCAACTATGTCAGCCTGATAAAGGTTAGTAAGATACTCTTTTAAGTTCTCTTCGACAATATGCAGTTTATTATCAATAATATTTGGTAAAACGATTAAATCATTAATATTCTTTTGTAAGTTAGCCACTTCCGCACTACTTCCTACATAAACAATATTTGAGTAGTTAAGTTTATCTAAGTAACCAAAAAGAGTCGCATCGAAAATATTTGATGCAGAATCAATCCCACCAACAACTATAACCACATCAATCAAATCACTTGGAATTGAGTAATCCTCAATATTTTGATAGATTACTGTTTCAATAATATTAATACCAGAGTTAAACGCAATGTTTTTAGCATATTTCAGTGAGTAAGAGTCTGTAAGACCGATAATTAGCGTGCTTAATCCACCGTTTGCAGAAGAACATACATATACGTCACCTTTTTCATAACCACGTATTGTTTCACCACACTTATGAGTTAAGTCATCATATATATCTTTGTTGAAATCTCTAAAGTGCTGCTCTATTGCTTTATCCGTACATACTTTAAAGTAAGTACTTCCGATATCTATTAGTAGTTTACTCATTGCATAATCCCTATATCATGGATAATATCATTTACTATCGAAGTAGTATCTTTTGTAAGGTCACATTTTGATTTTTCATACTCAAAACACCTGTCTGGAATAGGTACATTCCCGCGTTTAATGATGCGAATATTTTTATTTGCATCTCTAATAGTAATCATCTCGTTATGGTTAATAATATGCGGAGAGAAAGGAACATCTATTGTTCCGTCTTTGATGGAGTTGAAAACTTTTCTCCAGAGTGTGTCCGCTTCATTATTAAAGACTGCTTCCATAATGGCTTTTACTTCAAGTGTTAGATTCTCTTCCTCTTCTTCATCTACGATATTCGGCAGACCATTTAAAATGCCAAGTGTGTACTGAGTATTTGCAACTGTCTTTGCGTTTGCCTCTTTTGTAGGTATTCCTGAAGCTTCTTCACGTGTTTTAGTGATGATTTTATCAGCTCCAACCATAGAGGCAATAACCGTAGACATATTTATAAGCTGTTCGGCAAAATCTTTGTTAGTTGGAAATGCACCCATCCACTGATGATAGACAAGGTTTACAATTGCATCACCACAGTTAATCTCTTCTGCATAATACTTAGCCATTTTTTTGAGAACTGCACCCATAACTATATCTTGATTCATTGAACCACTCTGAGAGAACGACACAGAGAATGATTTTACACCCTCTTCAAGTGAAAGTAACATCTCAAGCAGCTGAATAACTATTGTAATAGCGGGAGGAACCAAAGTTGCAGTAAGAGGACCGAATGATTCTCTATTTATAGGCATATTTAGTTTTGAGTAGTTTGCGCAAACTTTTTCAACATATTTCCAATACAAAAATGCCTTATCAAGCGGAAAGTTTTTTGAGTATGGTAAAAGGTAAGTAATAGGCCCACCTTCTATCTCAAATATCCCAGAAGCTATAGCCGTCTCTATAAGAAGTCTTGCATCAGGAGTACCATGACGCAGGCTCACAGGCTTATTAAAATGAGTAATCATCTTTCTAGTAGTTCTATAACCGTGATTTACAAGAGGATAACCGTTTAGCATATCCTGCTCACTCTCTTCACTTAAACGCAGCATCTTTTTTGCAGTTGCATAGTCATTAAGTCTTGTATTTGAGTCTATTGTAAGTGGCAGGACATCTACACCTGCGTTTACAAAGAACTCATTTAAAGCAAACTGTTTTTTGTAAGTTGGAAAACCACCACGTGGCTGAACAAGCATCTTTTTCTTCTGAGCAAAATGATGGGAAATAAAGAGTTCTTTGTCTGCGTTTTTAACAAACTCTTCAACTTCTGCGAAGTCAAATTTATCTACATACTCATTTGAGAGAATTATTTCACGTTCTTCTTGTAGTAAACTCATGATACTTTCCCTTCTTTAAGGTACTCTTCTAAAGTATCAAGCCCTGTATTTAAATCTACTTGATGAAAAACTAAATCAAAGCCGTAGTTTTTATACTTTGGAACGATAGTGTCAGCATCAGCAGTACCTACAACAAGGTTTCCACCAATCATCATAACAAGATTATCAAGAGTTTTATACTTTGATTTAATAAGCTTAACCTCTCTTGCCCAACCCTCAGCCTCTCCATTAAGTGAAGAGATAAGAAGAACGTCTGCGTTTGTCTCAACTGCAGCATCGAAAAACTCCTCAAGGTAAGTGTTTACCCCAAGATTAAAGACCTCAAAGCCTCTCGCATTAAGTGAGAGTTCTATCAATCTATTTGCAACAACATGAATATCATTTCCAACTACGCCTGTTACTACTTTCATATATTAAAAAACCTATTTCTATTGATACTACACACCATAATAAGCAAAGCTCATTATGGAGGCAGGGACTCAAAGTCCCTACAACCCCCTAAAGCTACAAAAAAT
Source organism: Sulfurimonas sp. (assembly GCA_021157485.1). Lineage (GTDB taxonomy): Bacteria > Campylobacterota > Campylobacteria > Campylobacterales > Sulfurimonadaceae > Sulfurimonas. The sequence goes on from JAGGWO010000181.1 coordinate 5,755, forward strand.
AACTTTTTTGAGAGAATGCGATATCAATTATTATTTAAGTGAGAGGATACCGAAAATAAGGTTATAATATGATTATAAATTAAATTTTCAGGAATATAAATGAATTTTTTTACAGCAGATTTTTGTGATGAACATCCGGAATTGGTTGATGTTCTGAGTTATGATTTTAAAAACTATGGCGGTGCTCAAAAATGCCGTGGCGAAGTTGTTACAATTAAGTTGGACAAAAATAACTCTGAATTAATTAAACTTCTTCGTGATGAAGATGGAACAGACAGAATTGTTGTTGTAGATGTAAACGCAGAGTTCTTTGCTGTGGTGGGTGAAAATCTAATGAAGTTCGCAGAGCAAAACAATTATTCTGGAATCATTGTAAATGGATATATCAGAGATACTTTTCAGATTCAAGATATTCAAGTCGCTCTTTATGCATTAGGAACTTGCCCAAAAAAATATATTCCAGTAACTGAGGGACAAAGAAATCTTCCTTTATCTTTTGGCGGAGTAAATTTTAAAAATGGTGACTATATTTATGCAGATACAGATGGTGTTATGATTACTCATAAACCACTGCACAAGTAAGAGACTCTCATGAACCGTAGAGACTTTATAACTACTGCCACTACAGCATCGTGTGCACTAGCTCTTGGTGGATGTAATGAGAGTAATCATCAGGCTATTGACTTCTCAAAACATCCTACAAAAAACAGTAACAATAACAAGCATGTAAATATCAACAAAAACAAAAAAACCATTATAAAACTTGCTACTAGTTGGCCGGCTCATTTTCCTATTATGGGAACTGGTGTTGAAAAGTTTGCTCAAAGAGTAAAAGATGTTAGTGGTGGAAGTTTAGAAGTAAAGCTTTATCCTAAAAACACTCTTGTTCCTGCTCTTGCTGTTTTTGATGCGTGCTCTAGTGGTCAGATAGATGCGTTTCATTCTGGTCCATATTACTGGAAAGGTAAAAACTCTGCGTTTTCTCTTTATAGTGGGATTCCTTTTGGTTTTACAGCCGAGGAAATTAACTCTTGGATGCTCTTTGGCGGGGGAATGGAGCTTTGGCGTGAACAGTACGCAAAATACAATCTTCATCCGTTTATGGGTGGAAATACTAACATTCAAATGGGTGGATGGTTTAGAAAACCTATAGAGTCGCTAAAAGATATGCAAGGATTAAAGATGCGTATTCCCGGTCTTGGAGGAGAAGTGTTTGCCAAAATGGGTGTTAATCCTATTCTTCTGCCGGCTGGAGAGATTTACACTTCACTAGAACGCGGTGTTATTGATGCTACTGAGTGGGTTGGACCTGCGCTTGATATTAAAATGGGCTTTTACAAAGTTGCTCCATACTATTACTCTGGATGGCATGAACCAGGCTCTATTTTGGAGCTGACATTTAACAAACACTCTTGGGAAAAGCTTGGATTTGAGCAGCAATCAATTCTTGAAGTATGTTCGAGTGAGATGAATTCAAATATGACCTATGAGTTTCATGCTGAGAATATTAAAGCACTCAAGAAACTGCGTGAACTAGATGTAAAAATACACCAATATCCAAAAGATGTAACAAACGCAGGTAAAAAAGCCTTAGTCGAAGTAATAGATGAATTAAGTAGTAAAAACAGTGATTTTAAAAGAGTATATGAGTCAATAGATAATCACTTAAAACTATCACGTGAATGGAGTGATGTAAGCACTAGATACTTCTTAAATGAAAGATAACTCTAAGTGTTTGCTTTTAAAGTGTATTATCTCTCTTTAAATTAACATATATACGAGATTTTATTGAACAAAATAGTAACAATCCTAATCGCCCTGCTTCCAACTCTTCTTTTAGCTTCTTTTAGCGGGACTATTGTTGACAAAACAACTTTTAAACCTATACAAAACGCAACTCTAAGCGACTCCACCAATAGTGTTAAAAGTGATAAGAATGGTTATTTTTTAATCGATTCCGAAGAAGAAACATATCATGTAAAAGCTTATGGCTACAGACCTTTTAGTGTTAGCTATGACATGAATGATAGTGTTTTAGAAGTTGAACCTATTACGGTTAAGGCTCTATATTTAACATTTTGGGGTGCTAGTAATAATTCAAAAACTTCAAAAAGAATTATGAAAATTATTGAGGAAACAGAAGTAAACGCAGTGGTTATTGATATTAAAAACGAATATGGTTCAACTCTATTTTGGACATCATTTAAGCAGGCTAACGACTACGGCGCTCATAAAAATAGAACAAATAGAGATATTGCTAAATTTATGAAAAAGCTAAAAGACAAAAATATTTATACAATTGCAAGAATCGTAACATTTAAAGACGAACTTCAAGCCTCAAATAATCCAGACTACGCTATCAAACTAGACTCTAATGGTAGTATTTGGAGAAACCATGACAATATGGCTTGGGTAGACCCATACGATAAGCGTTCTCATGAATATGCCGTTTCAATAGCGGAAGAAGCAGCTAAAGTTGGATTTGATGAAATAAATTTCGACTATATTCGTTTTCCTGCAAAGAAAAATCTTAGATATTCCCAGAAAAATAGTTCTAAGAATAGAGAAAAAGCTATTGGAGAATTTTTAGACTTGGCTCAAGATAGACTTAGAAAATATGGAGTATTTATCTCTGTGGATACTTATGGAAATATCTGCTGGAGTAAAGATGATAATGGTATTGGTCAAACAGTTACCGCTTTAGCTGCTCACGCTGATTATCTTTCACCAATGCTATATCCTTCAGGGTTCGCAAAGGGATCTTTTTATTTTGATAATCCATCTGAACATCCGTATGATGTGATATATAGAAGTGTTAAAAATATTCAAGATAAAATTGAACCTAATCGAGTTAGACCTTGGTTGCAGTACTTTAAAGATTATGCCCATAAACGCAGATACTATAGGAAAGCTGAGATACAAGCGCAGATACGTGCGACACAAGATATCAATACAGGTGGATGGATGATGTGGTCACCATCAAGTAAGTATCATTCTGAGTATTTTAAGCCTACTCTTTATAAAGAGGGAAGTGAAACACCTCTTAACTCTCTTCGTAAAGCTTTAGAAGAAGGTAAATAGATCTCTACTAAAGAGTGAAAATCTTTTGAGTGGTTCATGTGAACTAAGTGTGCTAATTCATGTACTATAACATAGTCAATAAGCTCTTTTTTTACTTTCATAAGCTCACTATTGAGTGTTATGGTTCTTGTGTTACTACAGCTTCCCCATCTGCTTCGCATCTTTCTAAACTTCAAATCACTAAACTTTAAGTCCATTTTCTTTGCAAAATACTTAATTCTAGGTGTTAGATACTCATGTGAATAATGTTTATAAAAATCATCATAGCACCTTAAAATATTTTCTTGAGAGTTCTTTCTCACTCTTTGTAGTTTTTGTCGTAAATATGTAGCTTCATCTATATCAATACTGTAGATTTCACCAAAAAGGAGTAGTTCATCTTCTATATTTATCTTTTGTGGAATATTTAAAGAGAGCTTCAAGAGCTGTTTTCGTATCCACTGCTCTTTTTCTAAAAGTAAATTATCTATAAAATATTTTGAGACTTTTGGTGTTTTGAGGATAACTTTCAAGTCATGGTTTACACTAATATAGCTATTTTTGAGCCTTGGCTTGCAGATATGCTCAACATTAAGATCTTTAAAGGTTATCTCATTCATACTCAATAGGGTCTTTTTCTCCTGAAACACTAAAACCATTAAGTCTTAATCTGCAACTATCACATACACCACAGGCTTTATCTTCATTTTTATAACAACTCCACGTGAGATGCAGAGGTACATCTAACTTTAATGACTCTTGAACTATTTGAGACTTTTGCAGATGCACTAAAGGCATTTTTATCTCTATATTTGTTTCATCTTTTGTACCAAGGTTTATTGACTCTTGCATACTTTTTATATAAGACTCTCTACAATCCGGATAACCACTACTATCCTCTTCAACAACACCAATACTGATAACTTCAGCACCCTCTTTCTCAGCAATAGCTGCTGCCATGGATAAAAATATACCATTTCTAAAAGGCACATAGGTTACAGGTACGCCCTCTTCTATGCCACCAGTTGGAATATCAATGCTTTTATCTGTTAAAGCAGACGCGCCAAGTTGTTTAAAAAAATCAAGGTCTAATATGTACTTCTCTTTAACGTTTAAATCGTTACATATATTGTTAAAACACTCTAATTCTTTGCTCTGTGTTCTTTGATCATAGTTAAAATGAACAGCTATTATCTCATAGCCATCATTTTTCATCATATAAGCACTAAGTGTTGAATCCATACCACCACTCATAACACATAAAGCTTTTTTAATCTGCTGTTGTTTTTTCATAACGTGATTTTAGCATATAAATTCGATATAATTGCGTTTATGATTGAACTTGACAATAGAACTTCGCTCGTGGTTAATGAACAACTTCTTGCAAATATCACAAAAACTCTTACCAAAAAAGATATTGAACTTATCGTAACTACCGATGATGAAATGCGTGCAATCAATAATGAGCACAGAAATATTGATAGGTCAACAGATGTTTTAAGCTTTCCCTATGAAGAAATGCCAATGTCTCCACTTGGAAGTATTGTAATATCTTCTTCTCACGTAGAACAAAAAGCTAAAGAGTTTTCTCATACAAACAGTGATGAATTTACTCTGCTTTTTATACATGGGCTCCTACACCTTCTAGGCTTCGACCATGAAACAGATCACGGAGAGATGAGAATCAAAGAAAAAGAGTTAATCGAGCAGTTTAATCTGCCAAAAAGTTTAATAATTAGAACAGAAGGACAATAATGGATTTTGGAATCTTTTTAGCTGCAATGGCTGCTTTAATATATGGAGCCGACTTTATAATAAAAGAGTCTGAAAGAATCGCACTTCACTTTAAAATATCTCACTTTGTAATTGGAGCTACACTAGTAGCATTTGGTACATCTTTACCAGAAATGGCTGCATCAATGATGGCTGCAGGACAAGGTAAAAGTGATATGGCCGTTGCAAATGTCGTAGGTAGTGTAATTTTTAATATAACAATGGTTCTTGGAATTGTATTTATGATAGCAAAAACTATGCACCCAAAACGCAATCTCTTTGCTCTTGATAGTGCATGGGTAGTTATTCCTTTAGTTATATTTTTTATTATGATTCAAGATGGTGTTATTGGAAGAGTTGACGGTGCTCTGTATTTGCTTCTTATGGTTTCATATCTTCTATTTCTTTTCAAAAGTTCTAAAGAGGATTTAGAGGGCGAAATAGACGATGACTTATCAAAAGAAAAGTTTAACTGGAGTAGAACTATTCCTCTTTTAGTGGTTGGGTTTACTTTAACTATTGGTGGTGCTCACTTTGTAGTTGATAGCGGTACAAATATCGCTAGAGATTTCGGCATAAGTGAATGGGTTATCGGAATCTTTTTAATCTCTCTTGGAACTTCTTTACCTGAATTGGTTGTATCTTTAGTAGCTGTAAAAAAAGGTAATGCAGAGATGAGTATTGGTAATATTATCGGCTCTAATGTAGCAAACTTCTCCATGGTTTTAGGAGCAGCTTCACTTGTTAATCCACTGACAGTAGATTTAATCGCTACAAAATTTGACATGCTGATTATGATAGCCGCATCTATTGCACTTCTATTTATTCTTGCAAACAAACTTTACAACAAAGCTGGTGGAATCTTTTTACTAATTATCTTAGCTCTATTTGTCCAAAACTCTTTAGCTTAAAAGAGTCTACATTTTTATGTAATCAAGCTCTAAGAGCTTGTTATATATATCTGAAATTATTCCTCCAGCGGCGTGTCCACCATGACCACCATGCTCTATCATAACAAGCACAACATACTGTGGATTTTTATATGGTCCATATGAAGTAAACCATGCGTGAGAGCGTCTATAGTATGCCATCTCGTGCTCAAGTTTTCTTTTCTTAACATCTTGTTTAATAGCAACAACTTGGGCTGTACCAGTCTTTCCTGCTATTTTAACTTTAGAATGAAGGTAATGTGTTGCTGTTCCACTTGGATAATTACACACTTCATACATTGCTTTTTGAATGAGAGGAAGTTTTTTCAACTCCTTTTTTGTATATACATCCCTAAATTCACTTTCATACTCTTCATCACCTATCATCTTTGCTAAGTGTGGTGTTGGAAGCTTTGCGGTCGCTATAAGAGCAGTTTGTTGAGCCATTTGTAAAGGAGTAGTTAAAAAATCACCTTGACCAATAGATGTATTTACTGTTTCACCTATATTCCAGTTTCTATTGTACTTTTTTCTTTTCCATTCACGAGAAGGAACAATGCCAATAAATTCATTTGGAAGGTCAACACCAGTTTTTTGACCCAGTCCATACCTCATAAACCCTTCACTCATTTTTTGGTTCCCTAAAATAAGACTCCCTTTGTAGAAAAAATCATCACAACTCTCCCTAATAGCCTTTTTTACATCCGTAATACCATGTCCCTTTTTCTTCCAACATCTATAAATCCTTTTACCAAGTGGCATATGAGATTTACAATCAACTTTCCATTTTTCATTTAAATCAGTAGTAATATACAAAAGACCAAGTGTTGGTTTTATCGTTGAGCCTGGCGGATAGAGACCATTTATGAGTTTATTTGTAAAGGGATGATCTAGACTAGAAGAGAGGTCATTATACATATCATATGACATACCTGATACAAATATATTTAAATCGTAGTTTGGAAAGCTGCCAGCTGCTAAAATAGCACCATCAACACTCATTACAACAACTGCTCCAACTTTCTTCTTAAAGAGTCCAGAAATATACTTTTGAAGCTCAATATCTAAACTCAGAGTAAGTTTTCTATCTTCGTCCGCACTCTCATACTCGAGCTCTTCTATCTCTTGATTGTTAGCATTAACCTTTATCTTTCTTTTTCCAGGCGTACCTTGCAGGTAACCATTATAGTATTTTTCAATACCTGTTTTACCGGTATATCCAATAAGCTCAAGCATCGGGTCTTTATCTATATCTTTTTTGTTTGCACGTGAAACGTAACCTATTATATGAGCACCAATATTTTCATAAGGATAGTATCTTTTTGGCGCAGGTATAATTTTTATATTCTCTCTTAAATTAAGTGTTGTATACACAGCCAGCATATCTTCATAGGGAATAAAATGTACTACATCAATAAAATTATGATTATAAAATGAATCTTTTTTAATATAATTTTTAACTATCTTCGCTCTATCAAGTTTCGGGAAAAGAGTAATTATGTTATCTAGCTCGTCATTAAAAGTATCTATCTTTTTTTTACTTCTAAGGTGTGGAGCAAGTTTAATTTTAAATCCGAGTTTATTTATGGCTATAGGTTGATTATTTCTATCTACGATTTCCCCTCTTACTGGTGCTATCTCCTCATTTTTTATCGTATTTTGATGAGACAGTTTTTTATAGTAAACATTTGACTCTACAGCCAGGAAAAAAATTCGAACAATTATTCCAATCCAAACTATGGAAAAAACGATGATAATAAATTTTATTTTCATAAGAGACTCACTAAGAAGAATTCTATAATCATATAATAAACTATATAAAAATTTATTTCAGGTGCTGGAAGTAAAAATATGTTTGAAATAAGTGCCAAGTATATGTAATAACCTAAATAAGCCAATACAACATATGATATTTTAATACAGGAGCTACAACTGAAACTTTGTATAATTTTTGGCATTATAAACTTATGAACAATTCCAAAATAGACTATCGTACTAAATAGCATATATCCTTTATTTGCTTCAAATAGGAGCAAGCAAAAAGAGACAAGCACAAGCATTAGTAAATCATCTCTTTTTAATGCATTTGAAAAGAGTACATACAAGACTGCCAAAAGAGGTGGTAAAAATAGGTAAATACTACTTAGACTACCATATACAGCAAAAAGTGCTATATATAAAAATGGTACTAAAGGTTTTTGATGAGAGATACTTCGTTGCATATCGGAAAGTGTTTACATTTAATACAATCTGCCCAGATTTTATGCTCTGGGAGGGACTCTTTTGGAATTTCTACAAAATCTAAACGCTCAAAAAAAGCTTGTCTGTATGTTAAACTAAGAACTCTTTTAAGCCCTAAAGACTTCGCTTCGTCTAAGGCTTTAAGAACTAGATTTTCACCTATTTTTTGTCCTCTAATGTCCTCTTTTACAATCAATGATCTAATCTCTCCAAGATATGATGTATGAATATGCATTGCGGTAAATCCTACCAACTCTGCATCTAGAAAAGCCAAGATATAAGATCTTATATTTGTAGCTATTTCATCATCATTTCTTGCTAAAATAACACCTGAGTCAACTTCTGGCTGTATAAGCTTTTGCATCGCAGATATATCAGAGAGTCTAGCTTTAGCATACTCAATCTTCATCTGTACTCTCTTGTAAAATATCATGAATCACTTTAATAATTTTATGAGTTCCACGTTTTTTTGAACTTGAAACCATCATTGCATTTGGAAACTCACGTCTAAGTGCATTCTGCTCTTTTTGATTAAGTTTATCTATCTTTGTAAATATCTGCAGAATAAACTGATTTTCTCTTACACTCTCAAATAAAAATTCACTCACCGATGTATCTATATCTAAGTGAGGATGTCTACAATCAATAAGATGAATAAAAAGCTTAATCTGCTCTCTTTGAGAGATATAGTCAGTTAAGTTCTTTTCCCAATCATGCTTGATAGATTTTGAAACTTTTGCATAACCAAAACCTGGTAAGTCCACAAATTTTGCAAAAGTTTTAAGAGAAGAGTCTCTGTCTATAAAAGTTACATCAAAATAGTTAATAAGTCTTGTTTTACCCGGTGTAGACGATACTTTGGCAAGACCTTTATGATTAGTCAGAGCATTTAAAAGTGAGCTTTTACCTACGTTTGAGCGTGCCATAAAAACTACTTCGTTTTGCTCCTCTGATTCCGGTGCAGCCGATACATTTGGTGCTGAAGTTATGAATTTTGCGTCAACAATTTCTACCATTATTACTCCTTTTCCTCTTCATCTGGGATATTAAATATCATTATTACAGGCTCAGACTTAACACCCTTAGCATAAGCTTTACCTTCGGTAGTTTTAAGTACTACTTCCTCGCCAATAATCTCTTTTTTCTCGTTAACTTGCTTCAGATGAACATTTTTAAAAAAATGGTACTCTTTCTCATTTGGCAGATATATGACCTTACCCGCTTGACCTTTATAAATAGCACCCTGCTTAGTCTCTATGTTAAATGAAACTTTTCCAATTGCTACAAATTTTGTTGGTTGATTCTCTTTGTCTACATAAATTGTAACTTCTGATGCATTCAACTCATCATTTTTCTTGACTACATTTACGTCACCACTAAAAACTGATATACCTGTGTTTTCATCTGCCTTAAAAGAGTTTGCTTTTATTTTAAGGTCCTCTGCATTTAACAATGAAGTTAAAAATAGTGTAAAAAGTATTATATTTTTCATATTATCTCGCTTTTAATTGGTATATTGCAGTAACATTTTTTGATTCTACTCTATTTAAAGAGTTATTATACTTCACAAACGAGCCATTAACAATATTTTTATCTCTATAAGAGACATAATCAGCATCAGCAATAGCAATACTGGTCTTTTTATTATAGTGAACCTTGCTTGTCTCAAAAGTAAGTCCATCTTCTCTTGAGTAAACAACATCATCTTCTAGTTCTATAATCTCATCTTTATAAAGCCCATGTTTAGCTCTCATGTTCGCTATATACTCTTTTGAGTTGTCTGTATAGTCTATATCTACTACACTATATCTATCTGCATATCTTACCGCCTTATTTCCCCTCATCATAGTTTGAAGCCCTTGAGTGTTTAACTCATGAAGAGTAAAAGATGTCAATTCAAATAAAGGAACATCAACAAATTCTTGTTTTTTAATATTCATAGGTTTAAATAGGAAAAATATTGCCATTAAAGCACTAAAAATTATTGCAAAAAATATATTTATATTGATAAACTATCCTTTAAATCCAAAATGATAAGAACTCATCTCTTTGATCATTATCATCTACTATTATATCTATCATCTCACGTACTGCACCATCTCCACCACTGTAAGAGAGAACTGTTTTAACTATTGATTGTATCTCTTTAACACCATCCTGTGGAGTAAAGCTTCTTCCTACCATCTTGAGCATATTATAATCATTCAAATCATCGCCAATAGCACCCACTTCGTAAAACTTTAAACCAAGTGCTTCTACTAACTCTTTTAAAACTCTATCTTTGTCTTTAACACCTTGAAAAAGATGCTGTATGCCGAGTTCCTCAGCACGCTTTTTGACTATATTAGATTGACGACCTGTAATAATGGCAACTTGATTACCCATTCTTATCCATGTAGCTATTGCTAGTCCATCTTTTACATTAAAATTCTTACTCTCAACACCATCAGATGAGTAGATTATTTTTCCATCGGTCAGACAACCGTCTACATCCAAAACAATTAACTTAATCATAAAACGTCTTTAGTACTTGGAATTCCAACTCTATCATTTTTAGTCGTAGCTCTTCTTATAGCAACCGCAACTGACTTAAACGCAGCCTCTATTATATGGTGCTTATTTTTACCACGAAGCTCTATAATATGTGCACTTATTTTAGAGTTAAGAATAAAAGCTCTAAAAAACTCTTCAACAAGTTCGCTGTCAAATTGCCCTACTTTGCCGGCTACATTCAACTCATAAATTAAAAAAGGACGGTTACTTAAGTCTAAATCACAAGATACACAAGCTTCATCCATAACAATATTTGCACTTCCAAAACGTTCCATATTTTTCACAGGATATATAGCTTCTGCTAAAAGTGAACCAAGGACAATACCTACATCTTCAACACTATGATGGTCATCTATATGAGTATCACCTTTACAGCTTATATCTAAGTCTATTAAAGAGTGTTTTGAGAAACTCTCTAGCATATGGTCTAAAAATCCAACACCTGTACTTATCTTACTCTTACCAGTGCCGTTTAAATCTAATGAAATAGTTATATCTGTCTCTTTTGTTGTTCTTGTTTTAGTTATCATATTATCCCTCTCTTACTATAAATGCTCTAGTGAAAACACCTTGAGCTTTGTAATCTCTTGCTTCTTGCTCACTTTTAAAACCTTTTAGCCATACCTTGAACATTCTGCCATTCTCACCCTCGGTATCTTTAATTATAGTTTTATATCCATCAGTATTGTTATACTTCTCTTGTGTAGCAAGAGCACCTTCTATTTTTGAAAAAGAAGCTATCTGTAGTGCAAAATTTCCTATAGCTTTTTTTTGAGGAGCTTTCTTTAGCACTTTAGCACTCTGTATACCTCTTTGGTTTTTTGTTTGAAAACCTAGTATTTCAATAGTTACAGGAGCAGTTCCATGTCCAACCATATTTATTTTACCAGCTGCTTGCTTTGATAAATCTATGATTCTTGTAGCAACAAATGGACCTCTATCATTGATTCTCACTACAGTACTTAGACCATTACGCTTGTTAGTTACTTTTACGATTGTATTCATAGGTAGAGTTTTATGTGCTGCTGTCATAGCCCACATACTATATCGCTCACCGTTTGATGTGAGTTTTCCATGAAAATTAGGTCCATACCAACTAGCATTACCTTTAAATCTATCGCCAACACTTACTACTGTAGGATGATATCTAATCCCACGTATAACATAAGGTCTCATCGTCGGATGCGAGTATGTCTTTTTATCCATAGTTCGACTGTGATGTTTAGAGTTTGAAGAGTATGTCTCTTTTTCTTGTTTATAATCGTAGTTTTGATAGGTGCGCTTTCCTCTTGTACTACAACCGCTAAAAGCGGCAAGTACAACTATAAGCGATAAAATATAAATCTTACTCATAAATTTTTAACCTATCTCCTATTTTTATAAGTGATCCATTAAGGTGATTTTGAAGTTTTATATTTTGTATACTCACTTTAAATACTTTAGAAATAGATTCTAGAGAATCCCCTCTCTTAACCATATAGTAATGCCTAGAGTTGATTTTTTTAGTATTTTTACCAATAATAGGAATAATAAGCTTTTGTTTTAACTTAAGTCTATTAGATTTGAGTTTATTAAAATCTTTTATTACTTTGTATGAAACCCCATATTTTTTACCGATATAAGAAAGATTATCTCCACTAGTTACAACATGCACTCTGTATATATTTTTTATAGGCTCAGAATAGTACTTTTGTTTAAATTCTGAAAGTTTAATGTATGGAATATAAATATCATAACCTTTAGAGTAAGGTGGTACGAAGTCATACTTTAAGTGTCTGTTTAACTTTTGCAAATCTTTTAGAGGAATATCGATTAAAGAAGCAACTCTTTTTAAAGACTCTCCGCCTGAAAGTTTCACTGTTGCAATTGGGTATGCATTTGCACGATTTAAAAGATATCCATACTCACTTGAGAGTAAAAATTGTTCATCTGTACCAATGAGAGCAAGCGCTACAATTTTTCTGATGTAAAATCTACTCTCTCTTGGAATATATTTTTTCTTAGCGTTAAGTAAAACTTTTAAATCATCAGTTCCTGCTTTTTTAATAGCACTATTTAATTTACCACCACCACAGTTATAAGCAATAGCTGCTAAATACCACTTACCAAATCTTTTGTGAAGAGCTGAAAGATACTTTGCTGCTGCTTCTGTTGATTTAATAAGATCACGTCTCTCATCTACGTATTCATCAATCTGAAGTTTGTAATGCTTGCCCGTACGAGGCATAAATTGCCAAAGTCCTGATGCTCTTTTTTTTGAATATGCTCTAGTTGAGAAGTTTGACTCGGCCATAGCAAGATATAAAAATTCTTGAGGGATTTCATATTTAGTAAGTATATTTTTAATCGCAGGAATAAAAAGATAAGCATCTTTCATTGCTTTAAAGAAAAGTCTATTCTTTATCGTAGTATTATTTTTTAGTCTCATATTATTCATAACTGGGTCATACATAAATGATGGCTCAATATCAAAAGACCCTAAAAGTGCAAGCTCTTTGTTATAGTTTGATACATATGTTAAATTCGCAAGAAGTAACATAGGAAAAAAAATGGTTAATAAATATTTAAACATATACAACTTTTTATTTTAAATTTAAGAGTTAGATTCTATCCAAAACTTCATTAAATTTCGATATAAATTGCTAAAAGCCAAAGAAAAACTACTTAATATTAAGAAATATGAAACAGTTTTAGGGCATTCGCTGTAGTTGTATTTTTAATATTTTTCAGTGGAATATCCAAGAGTTCTGACATTTTTTGAGCTACAAATGTTGTATATAAAGGCTCGTTTCTCTCTCCACGATGAGGCACCGGAGTCAAGTATGGTCCATCAGTTTCTATGATTAACTTCTCATAAGGGATTTTAGGAAGTACATTTACAAGCTTCTTTGCGTTTTTAAATGTCAAAACGCCCCCTATTCCAAAGTAAAATCCATTATTCGCAAGACTTAAAAGCTCTTCGTCTGCGTTATAACAGTGCAAGACACCACCAACTTCACCAGCATTATGCTTCAAGAGTAACTCTTTAGAATCACGTGAGGCATCACGTATATGAATAATTAAAGGCTTTTGATACTTTTTTGCCAACTCTATTTGAGCTATAAAAACCTCTTTTTGTCTGCGTTTCTCTGCATCTTTTTCTTCATCTGAGCCTTCAAGTCTAAAGTAATCAAGTCCACACTCACCAATAGCTACACATTTTTCATGAGAAACATATTTATCAAATACTAAGTCCTCAAAAGAGCCCATATCGTAAGGATGCACACCAACAGCAAAATAAACATCACTATACTTTTCAGCTATTTCTACCGCTCTTTCAAGTGTTGATGGATCAGCGCCAGGTATGATAAACCTCTTCACCCCTCCCTCTCTAGCACGATTTAGAACCTCGTCTAAATCTTCATCATATCTTTTATCATCTAAGTGAATATGCGAATCAATTATCATCTTTTTTCTCTTTTAATTTTTTAACAAATAGTATATTTTTTATCATCAAATATATAAAAAACAGCGAGACTAAAAGTGAGCCAGCTGCTAGAAGGAACTCCCCAGCATGATAAAAATTAAATGCGAGGATTAAACCAAGTATAGAAATTATGAAACACATCTATTAGCCTCCAGCAGCTCTTTTGCAAACTTTTTAGCCTCATCTGAAACGCTTTCACCACTTATGATTCTAGCTATCTCATCTATCTTTTCATCAAAGCTAAGTTCTTTTGTTAGTGATATATTACCATCTTTATAAACTAAAAAGTGCTGATCCCCCATAGAAGTAAGCTGTGGCTGATGAGAAATAACAAAAATCTGAAAATGCTTAGAGAGCTGACGAAGTACACGTGCCACACTCATAGACTCTTCACCACTTAGATTTGCATCTATCTCATCAAGCATCAAAACACCACCATTTTGGTTCATAAACTCTGATTTGAGTGCTAAAATAGCTAAACGCAGTCTGTTGAACTCACCAGTACTTATTTTTGAGAGTTCTGTTTCATTTAGTTTTATAGAGAGTTTATCAACTCCAAGTTCCGTATACTCAACATTTCCAAGGGTAACCTCTGCATCTCGTAAATATAAATCACTTAGATATCTGTTTAAATCACTCTCAAATGATTTAAGCTCTGCGTTTCTCATGCTTGTAAGTCTAGTAGCCAACTCTTCAAGCTCTACACTTAACTTCTCATACCTAACTTCTAGATCCCCTTTAGTCATCTCAATATTCTCATATTTTGCAAGCTCTATCTTCTTTTGCTCCTTGTACGCTAACGCCTCTTCTATACTTCCATACCTGCGTTTAAGTCCACTAAGCTCTTCTATGCGATTTAAAATATCTTCTACATCTATATCATCTAGTGCTGAAAACCTCTCCTCTGCACTATCCAACACAGCTCTAAGTTCATTCATAGCGTCATCAAAGAAAGCGCTATCATTCTCTAAACTTCCAAGAGCACCTGAGACATGATGTTCAAAGTTAAATATCTCATTTGCAGCTGAGATATGCTCCAACACCTTTTCTTTTTTGGATAGCTCTTTTTTAATTTTGATTAACTCTTCATCTTCACCTGCGTTTGGATTAATATCTTCTATCTTTTTTATCTCAAACGCAGCGAACTCTTTAAGTTCAACTATCTTTCTCTCTTCTTCTTCTATTGTAAAAAGCTCTTGTTTTACTTTTTTATACTCTAAAAAACCATTTTTATACTTATCTTTTATCTTTTTTAGTTTTTTAGTTTTAGACTCTATTCTATCATCTAAAATAGCAAGTAGATTCTCATTTTCAAAGTCACTGAAGTCCTTTAGGCTTAAATGTCTCAAGTATTTAGATGCAATAGAACCTATAGCCTTACGAGAAAGACTCTGATTATTTACGAAGTAACGTGACTTCTCTTTTTTAACATGCTTAAAGACATTTATATCATCATTTTCTATACCTATCTCATCTGCGTTTATATCCCAAGTAACACTAGATTCACACAGAGTCGCCTCACAAGAAGCCCCACCCAAAGAGGATAAAATAGAGTTTATAAGTATAGACTTACCACTACCACTAGGACCAGTAAATACAACTAACCCAGTGTTTAAGTTTAGTTCTGTTTCTTTAAAACTAAGATAATCTTTTAAGTAAAATCTCTCTATCATTTTTCTTCCTTTAAAAATCTAACGGACTAATAACTTTAGCCTTATTCATCTCTGAAACAACGTGCGTATAAATCATAGTAGTTTTAACAGATTTATGCCCTAAAAGCTCTTGTATACTTCTTAAATCTATACCGGCTTGCAGTAAGTGTGTAGCGTATGAGTGTCTAAATATATGTGAAGTGACACTCATTTTTGATTGTTATTTTCATATATACCAATTAACAATCATCAAATCTTTAAGAATCATAAGGCATTTTTAAAGTAAATATGAGAATTATGTCATTTTGTCATTCTTTTAGATAATTACCTATAAATAACACTCATAAACTATGATAGTTAATTGTTTATTTTAAGTATCTTCTATATATAATGATATTGAATAAATAGTTATCCGCTCACTGCGTGACCGGATAACGGGGCGCGGGTTGAACACCCACTGGTCATCTGTCGCTCAGCGCCAAATGACAAGCGGGAGAAGCGAACAACCATCCATGAAAATAAATTTTCAAAAATGGCAGTCACTTACCCGCGCCCCCGTTAACTAACAAAAGGACTTTACCAATGAAAATAAGAATAATAAGTGTTGAACCGATTAATGAACCTTCAGAAGTGAGAAATAAAATTTATCAATATTGGTCACAACCAATGCAAATCATAAAAACTGACTTAGGTGATTTTGTAGACAGAAAAGCAGGGGTAAGTTATAAAAACTTTTGGAAAGCACCAGACTGGAGTATTTATGAAGGTAAAGAAATTGATATAACTGGTATTACCGACAAGGATGGTATTCTTATGGATGATTTTGATGTTGCTCATGAACATAGACTTTGGAATAGATGGATAAAACCATTAGAGTAAAAAGTTAACAAAACATAGTAGCCGATAAATTTTCAAAGATGGCAGTCACTTACCCGCGCCCCCGTTAGCATCCTTCAAACATTTAAGTTCTAATAATGGGAACTTATTATATAATACTTTCATGAGAATAGTATCCAAAAAAACACTTAAAGATTTTTACGAACAATCAAAGTATAGTGATAGTAAAAACGCTTTAGAAGCTTGGCATAAAGAAGTTTTAAAACTTGATTGGAGTAATCCAAATGAGATTAAAGAGATGTATCGTAGTGCTAGTATTATCGGAGATACAAAAGTTGTTTTTAATATCGCAGGGAATAAATATAGATTGATAGTTACTATAAACTATTATGCAAAAATTGTATTTATTAAGTTTATAGGAACACACAAACAATATGACAAAATAGATATAGAGGAGCTATAAGATGAATATTAAACCTATTAAATCTGAAGAAGATTATATAGATACATTAAACCAAATAGAAAGTTTAATATATGCTAAACCAAACACATCTCAAATGGATGAACTAGAGGTACTAACAACTTTAGTTGAGGCTTATGAAGCACAACACTATGTTATAGATGCTCCAGACCCTATTGAAGCTATAAAGTTTAGAATGGAACAAGAGGGGCTTAAACAAAAAGATTTAGTAAATATTGTCGGAAGTAAATCAAGAGTTTCAGAAATACTAAATAAAAAAAGAAAACTTACTATTGAGATGATACGAAATTTACACAAACAACTACATATCCCTATTGAGAGTCTTTTTTTAGATTACAAAACAAACTGTGCTTAAATGCTAACAAAACATCGTAGCCAATAAATAATAATTCAACAGATTGATAAAATGAATTAATTTGAATACAATTAGATATATAAATATTCAAAAGGATTTTTCATGAAAACAGTTACAATGAGAGTTGATGACTCTATTTACGATATGATAAAACTTGCAGCAGATGGTCAAAGAAGAAATCTTTCTAATTTTATAGAGTTTGCAACAATGCAATACCTAACTTCATCACAGTTTGTAGGCATGGATGAAATGAATGAAATTTTACAAGATTTCAAAAAAGGCAAATACACAATTGTCTAAGTGTCAAATTGCTGAAACTGAAACTTTTGAAAAAGTTAAAAAAAAGATAGACATAAAATTTTGTTTATCCTCAGCTTAGAGAAAATCCCTTCTATTGTTCTAATATAAAAAAACTCAAAGACAATTTAGAAGGTTATTATAGATACAGAATTGGAAGCTATAGACTTTTTTATCTTATTGAAGATGAGAAACTTGTAAGAATATCAAGAATGTGAATTCATTACAAAATTATTTACTTAAAAAAATAGGAAATTATGAATAGTTTAAAAATTAGAAATCTATCATACAAATATCCCAGCGCAGCAGAACCCATTTTTAACGGAATAAATTTAGACTTCGAAGAGGGATGGAGTGCTGTGACTGGGATTAACGGTTCTGGTAAAAGTACTCTTTTAAAACTGATATCAAAAGAGTTAAAAAGCGAAAAAGGGATGATTGTTGGTAATTCTCTTGTGGTTTATTGCACCCAAAACACTGAGTTTCCCCCTAAAGAACTTGAAGAGTTTATGATGACCTATACAAAAGAGGCGTATAAGCTTAGAGACCTTTTGCAGGTCAAGGACGAGTGGCTTGGCGCTTGGGAAACACTAAGCCATGGCGAGCGTAAACGACTGCAACTGGCAGTTGCACTCTCACATGATAGTGACGTGCTGATGGTCGATGAACCAACCAATCATCTTGATAGCAAATCGCAGGCAGTCGTAATTGAGGCACTTAAAAGCTATAAAGGCATCGGTATTTTGG
>JAGGWO010000191.1 GCA_021157485.1 Sulfurimonas sp.
ACTGGTTTAGGCAACCGAGCTATGTCGGGAACCAAAATGAGTCAAAATTATAGTGCAAAACATTTTTTATGTCAAGAGTTTTTACTAGAAGTTTATAAAATCATTATCTTTTAGCACTATAGGCTTCCATTTACCACTCAAATCCTCTACCTCTTTTCTAATTTCTTTTAAAAATATTGGTTTTATATGATTAATATAAAGCTTCACATTATCTCTTTTTAGCTTCTTTAATTTAGAAAAAAGTAACTCTGGTGTTAAATGCTTACTCTCTATTGCCAACTCTTTCATACTTGATGGAAAAGAGCACTCTACTACTATTGTAGTTATACTTTTGTCATTTTGAACTTCATGTATCATGCTATCAAGTGAATATGTATCTGCTGTAATAAGTATGGCTTGCTCATCTTTTTTATAAATATATCCACACGAAGCAACTGTATGGTCAGTTTCAAATGCCCTTATCGATTCATTTTGTCCAATCTTATACTCTTTACAGAGCTCTATTTCAGTGTATTTTAGTGCCATCTCTTTTGCGTTAAACATAGGTATAACAGAAAAATCTGGCCAGATACTATCATTTAAGAAGTTCTCTTTTAACACTTTTATAGTTTCGGGCAGAGCCATGATATTTAGTGTCTTAGATCTCAAAGAGAAGTAGTTATCCAATATATAGGCAATATCAGCGATATGATCTAGGTGAGAGTGAGTGAGCCAGATATTTTCAACATCTATACTAGCTTCTTGAAGTGAGTCTAGTAAATTACCAGCATCTATAACATTTTTTGAGTTGAGATAAAAAGAGCTTGTACCAAAACCTTTTGACTTTGTTCCATAAGCGCCTAATATTTTGATTTGATGCATATCTTGTTTAATATGTTCAAGCTCTATATATTTATCTTTAAGAGTTTCTCTAATACTCAAGATTTCATCTAAATTTTTAAAGAATAGATCGATCAGAGTTGGATCAAAATGCTTTGCTCTCTCCTCTTTAAAAAAGTTAAAGATTTTTTCATCACTCCAGGCTTCTTTATATACTCTATCTGTCCCTAAAGCATCAAACACATCTGCAATAGCTGTTATACGACCATAAATATGTATCTCTTCACCCTTAAGTCCTTTTGGGTACCCTGAACCATCCCATTTCTCATGATGTTGATGTGCAACAATAGCTGCAGCTTTAAACAGTGGCTTATCAGAGTTTTTTGTCATATCAAAACCAAGTTTAGCATGAGTATCCATAATCTGTCTCTCATAGGTATTTAAAACACCCGCTTTGTTTAAAATGGCATCAGGAATGGCTACCTTTCCAATATCATGCATTGGACTGGCTTGTTTTAAAAGTTCTGCTTCTGTCTCATTCATTCCCCAAGCAAGCGCTAATATCTTGGAGTACTCAGCGACCCTCTTTACATGATTTCCTGTCTCTTCACTTCTGCTTTCACCAATTGAGCCCATTGTGAGAATTACTTCTTTTTCTGTCTCTTGTATGTCTTTTGATAATTTTGCTGAAATTAGAGTCTCTGCAGCATAGATACTTGCAAGAGAAAGACGCTCTAAATCTCGCTTGTCAAAAGTCCCCTTTTCACTTTTTTTATTTATTACTTGCAGGGCTCCTATAGTCTCATTAGAGTTATTAAACATTGGTATAACCATCATGCTCTTAGTTAAATACCCTGTCTGGGTATCTATCTTTTGGTTAAATCTTCTATCTTTATATACATCATCTAAAATGATTTTCTCGCCATTAATAACACTGCTTCCAACTATGCCTGAATCAATTGGAAGTTCGACGGTATCCATACCGTGAGAAACTTTAGTCCATATACTTTTTTTATCATCACTTACTAGCCAGATACTACATCTATCAGCAGAAGTTAACGAGCGACCCATATTTGCTAAAACAAACATAACATCATCATAATCCCTTAGAGAAGAGACCTCTGTTAGATATGTAAATATAAGTTCAACAATCTCATTTGCGCCTAAAGCATCACTATTTTTCATATTCATCCCCCAATAGGGGCTCCCATTCAGTGTGTATATGTATAATTTTATTAATTATATCATTATAACTTCTTAAACAAATAAAAGGTTAACAAATGTTAAAAGTTTTATTTTCTCCATCTGAAGGAAAAAACTCTGGTGGAAACTTGGCTCCAAAAGAACTGCTTGGTTCAAATAGTGCAAGAGCTAATATTTTAAATGCATACAATGAAATAGTTACAAGAGCTGATGAAAATGAAATCACTCAGCTATTTGGAATTAAAAAGTTTGCTGATTGCCAACCGTATATGCAAGATGTTTTTTCATCACCACTTATGAGTGCAATAGAGAGATATCAAGGTGTTGCTTATGATTATTTAGAGTACTCTACACTTGATGAAAGAGCAAAAGAGTATCTAAAACGAAATACTATCATCTTCTCAAATCTTTATGGCCCTCTTCTTGGTGGTGATGCAATTGCCAACTATAAAGTAAAACAGGGTAACGATATAGGCTCTATCGCTCCTGATAAATTTTACAAAGATAGATTTTCATATCAACTTGACCTATTTTTAGCAAAAGATGAGATATTAGATCTGCGTGCAGGATATTATGACAAGTTTTATAAATCAAACAAAGAGTACACAACTTTGAAGTTTTTAAAAAATGGCAAAACTGTTAGTCATTGGGCTAAAGCGTATAGAGGTTTAGTTTTAAGGGAGCTGGCAAAGCATAATATCAGCTCCTTAAAAGAGTTTATGTCATTAGAGATAGAGAACTTAAGAGTCCAAGAGATTAAAAAAATGAAGAATAAAACTGAAATCGTATACAATATTATAGAGTAAGGAAAACTAATAATGAAAGATTCACAAGAATACATCGATAAAAAAGCATTTTTTGAGAAGATAATTACGTTATATGGTAGAAATGTAGTTATAGAGGTTCTACAAGATAACAGTGTTAATGTACATAAACTGCATATGGCAGAATCAAATAAAACTGATGGAGCTATCAAGACTATTCTTTCACTTGCTAAAAGTAGAGATATAGAAATATCTTTTCATGATAAAAATGCACTTAGTAGAATTAGTAAAAATGCCAAGCAAGATCAAGGTGTTGCTATAGATATTATCTCTAAAAGCTATCAAAATGCAAAAGAGATAAAAAACCTTACTGCGTTTAGGCTCATTGCACTTGATGGGATTCAAAATCCTCAAAATCTTGGGATGATTATCCGCTCATGTGCGGCTGGGAATGTAGATGGAATTATTTTACCTAAAAAAAGCTCTGCTAAAATCTCTCCACTTGTTATAAAAGCAAGTGCTGGAACACTCTTTAAACTGCCAATATATTTTTGTAACGCTTTAGAAGATATTTTGCCAGAGCTGAGTAACACTAAAATCTACTCTCTCTCCTCTCACGCTAAAAGTAGTATGTATAATGTAAACGCAACTACAAAATCTATCTTTGTTTTAGGAAATGAGAGTGATGGCGTTTCACCCGAAGTTGAAAAACTTTGTAACGACTCCATTAGCATTCCAATGAAACGCGGAGTAGAGTCTCTGAATGTTGCAGTTACTGCTTCGCTTATCGCGTTTATGCAGTAAAGTAGTGGAGTATAGTTAAGAGGTCATAATATCGTAAGGGCGTTTTATCTCTCTGATGACCTCATCAACACTCATGTGACGAGATTTACGTAAGAACTCTTTTCCATCAAGAAAGACCAGAACAGTAGGAATAGCAAAAACATCAAAGTGAGGTGCTATATCTTCTTCTACTGAGATATCCACGCTCTCAACCTTAAACTCTTTAAAATTAGTCTCTAATGCTTGCATAAGTTTAGGCTTTAGTGCATGACACACATTACAAGTTGGTGCTGAAAAATAAACCATCACCGCTAAATTTTCTTTTATTGATAGTTGTATATTTTCTATTGTATTCATAGCAAAATTATACAGTATAATTCTTTTATGAGTTCAATAATATTTTCAATTTCAAGTCTTTATAT
>JAGGWO010000018.1 GCA_021157485.1 Sulfurimonas sp.
CAGGAACCTGTGCAAGAATAGATAGTTCAACTATCGACTTTTCAGTTATGGAAGAGCAGGGTGGTGATGAGATTCCATCTCCATTTAGTTTTAGAACTGATAGAGAAGAGTTCAGACGTACGAAAAAACAGCTTCCTTGTTACATCGCTTATACAAATGAAGAGACTCATAATATCATATCATCAAACTTTTACAGAGCACCACTTTTTACGGGTCAAATCGCAGGAAAATCTCCGCGTTACTGTCCAAGTATTGAAGATAAAGTAAGTAAGTTTGCAGATAAAGATAGACACCATCTTTTCATAGAACCACAAACAATGGACAATACTGAGTGTTATATAAATGGTCTGAGTACATCTCTTCCACCAGAAGTTCAGCGTGATATGATTAAGTCGGTTAAAGGTTTAGAAAATGCGAAAATAGTTCGTTATGGTTATGCGATTGAGTATGACTTTGTAGATCCACGTGAGCTTAAACACTCTCTTGAAACTAAAAAAATATCAGGACTCTATTTAGCTGGTCAGATAAACGGAACTACGGGCTATGAAGAAGCCGCCGCTCAAGGTCTTATGGCTGGTATAAACGCAAGTCTTTCACTTGCAGATAAAGAGCCGTTGATTCTTAGACGTGATGAAGCATATATCGGTGTTTTAATAGATGACCTTGTTACAAAAGGAACAAATGAGCCTTACCGTATGTTTACCTCACGTGCAGAGTATAGACTTCTTTTACGTGAGGAGTCAGCAGATACAAGATTAGGACATTATGGACATGAGCTTGGTCTTATTGATGATGCAGAGTATGAGAGAGTTAAACTTAAGGATGAACAGATTAAATACGGAGCGCAGCTTTTAGAAGATACAAAGTTTACTCCAAACAAAGAGTTTAATGCACTTTTAGCTTCTATGGATGAACAGCCTTTAAAAGATGTCTCTACTGCACAGCAACTTGTGGCTAGAAAAACATTTGATGTTGACAAAATGTTAAAAATAGTCCCAGAGTTAGAAAAATTTGATGCTTACATAAAAGAAGAGATTTTAGTCGAGGGTAAATATGCCCGTTATATAGATAAGCAGAGTGAAGAGATTGTGAGAATGAAAAAGTATCTTCGCATCGCTATTCCTGAGGGCTTTGATTTTACAAATGTTAGCGGACTTTCAAAAGAGGTTCAGGAGAAGTTGGCTGCGTTTGCACCTCCTACTCTTCAAGCTGCTATGAACATAAGTGGAATAACACCTGCCGCTATTGAAATACTTCACATATATATTAAAATTGCTAAGAGAGATAAGAAATAATGCAAACATTTTATTACGTTCATACAGGGCATCGCATAGGTTTAGATAGATTTAGACGTGCTGCAACAATTATTCGCTCTTTAGGTGATGTAGATATTACACTTTTATGCTCGGACTTTAGAATTGCACAAATAGCACGAGATTTTGGAGTAGAAAAAAGTGTTGGTATTGATGTGGTGAGAAACATACCTCAAATATCTCACCATGGTGATCAGCTTATATTTGATTCTGATGAAGCAAACCCAATTATGCTCGATGATATGCAAAGTTATTTCTCTACCTTTATTCATATAAAAGCAAATGAAGTAGTTATAGACGAGAAATACTTTCAGCCAATACCAAAAAATATAAAACTCTCTTTCTTTTTTGGTGACGATGATTACGAAAAAGATATGCAAAAACTTATTCCGACTCTTAAAGAGTTAAACGCAGAGATACTTTTGGGATTTTATTACTTTTTAGATTATGAAGATATGTTAAAAGAGGAATTTTCTAAATGTCATGAGTTTGAAGAGTACGATAATGTGATAAAAGGTTCAGAAGTTTTTATCACATCTTCCCCTCAAGCAGTTTTAGAAAATTTAGCATCGGGTGGCAAGCCAATTTACTTACAAAGAGAAGATTATATAACTGATTTTAACGAAATATTTAACAGTTTAAACGTCCCTGTTGTCGAAAATCTTGATATAAATCAAGTTTCAGAGATTGTAAAAACAATTGATAACAGAAAATATGAAATACCTCTTCAAAATAGTAACATAATTAGTAAATTTATAAAAGAAAACTTAACTTTATAATTAATTAAAACAACTTTGGTATATAATAAGTCTTTAAAATTCACACAAGTGAGCAAAGATGAAAAATAGTAGCCGTAGAGGTTTTATGGGGAAAGCATTTGGTGCTGTAGCAGCAGTAGGTGCAGTAGGTTCTCTCGTTGCAATGAAAAAATCTTGGGATCCACTCCCAAGTGTTAGAGCAGCAGGATTTACAACTCTTGATATGAGTATATATGAAGAGGGTGTTATGGTGACTGAAAAATGGAGAGGGAAACCTATCTTTGTTTTGAAGCAATCTGCAAAAATGTTAGAAAAAGCAAAAGAAAATCCTAGAGATATTGAAAGACTTATTGAAATAGCTGGATCACACTATATGGTATGTGTTGGTTTATGTACACACTTAGGTTGTATTCCTGCGTTTAGACCAGATACAAATGACTTTAAATGTGCTTGTCACGGTGGAGAGTTTGATGCATCTGGTATGGTTCAGTTAGTACCACCACCACGTGGTTTTGACATCCCTCCATTTAAAATTGATGGAAGTAAGTTAGTTCTTGGTGAAGCTAGTCCTGAGTGGCAAGCTATGAAAGATAGCGGCATTACGCTGTAATAAAGGGGAGGATAAATGGCACATTTTACAAAAGCAACAGGTGTTAAAGATTGGTTAGACCAACGTTTAGCAGTTAATAAGTTAGAAAAAGTGATGATGTCGGAGTATTGGATTCCGAAAAACATTAACTTTTTATGGGCAATGGGAATGGTTCTTGTAATCACATTCGTTATGCTTGTAGTATCTGGTATATTTTTATTAATGTACTACGTACCAACTACAGCAGAAGCATTCAATAGTGTAAACTATACTATTATGCGTGAAGTTGATTTTGGTTGGTTATGGAGACATGTACACGGTGTTGCGGCATCTGTAGTTTTCTTAATTATCTATATTCACATGTTTACAGGTATTTATTACGGTTCTTATAAGAAGGGTCGTGAGTTAATCTGGATCTCTGGTATGCTTCTTTTTGTTGCATTTTCAGCAGAAGCATTCTCAGGTTATATGTTACCATGGGGTCAAATGAGTTACTGGGCTGGTATGGTTATTACTAACCTTTTCTCTGGTGGTTCTTTACATGCAGATGGTTTTGTTGAGTGGATTCGTGGGGATTATGTTCCTGCTCAAGCTTTCCTTGGTCGTTTCTTTATGTTACACGTTCTTCTTATTCCATTGGCTATTATGGGTCTTATCGGTTTACACTTCGGTGCACTTCGTATTCCACACGTAAACAACCAAGAGGGTGAAGAGATTGATTTTGATGTTGAATCTAAAAAATATTTAGATGGTGACAAAGCTGGTTCTAAAGTTATGCGTTTTGCAAATGACTTTATGTCTAAAGATATGATGGTTGTTGGAGTTTTCTTAATATTCTTCTTCTATCTAGTATTTTACAACTATGGTTTTGCTATGGACCCTGTAAACTTTGACCCTGCTGATGGTCTTAAGACTCCAGCACACATCTATCCTGAGTGGTACTTCTTATGGTCTTATGAGATCCTTCGTCCGTTCAATATTGATTTAGGTCTTGTACTATTTGCATTTGCACAGGTTATTTTTGTTCTTTTACCATTTCTTGATAGAAGTCCAAATACATGTGCTGCAAATCGCCGTGGGCCAATGTTCGCAATCTGGTTCTGGTTAATGCTTTCAAATATGATTGTTTTAACATCTATGGGTAAACTTCCTCCAGAAGGTATCTTTAGTACAATAGGTTTAGTTTCAGCAATTTTATTTGTTGTTATGTGGTTAGCACTACCGATTATTACATCGATGGAAAAAAAGGTATAAGGAGAAAGAAATGAAAAATAAAGAACCATTAATATTAGCAGTTGTTGTATTTTTTACACTTGTAACTTATTATCTTGTTGAGCCTTTTGCTCATCATCAAATGCATAAACATGTAGAAAGTGAAGGTTTTGCATATAGTGATTTACCAGCGATGACGAAAACTGGTGATGCAGCTCGTGGTCAAGAGTTAGTTATGAATGCTGGCTGTGCTGGTTGTCACTCAATCGAAGCAGCTGGTATGCCAGCTCCAATGGATGCAGTTATGGCTGCAGCTTCTTATGGTGTTAACCCACCAGATTTAAGCAATGCTGGTGCTGTTTATGATGCTAAATTTTTAGCTGACTTAATCAAAAACCCTGCACACGCACTTAATGTTGAGCATAAATTTGATGCTGACAAAGGTCAAATGCACCCAATGGTTGCGTTTTACGGAATGGGTGGAGACATAGACCAAGAAGTTGCTGATATGGTATCTTACTTACAGTCTATTTCTAAGCCAGAAGAAGTTACTCCTGCGGTTGCATTTGAACTTGCTTGTGGTAGATGTCACGCTATGAGTTATGATAAGTGGACACAGATTGGTACTAAACCAAGCTTTAAACATGAAAAAGATGGATTAGCATTTGACATTAAAGTTATGGATTATCAAGATTCACTTAAAGCTTATATGGGTAAATTGCCACCAGATTTAAGTATGTACATTCGTTCAAGAAATGAGCACTTCATCTCTACTTTAGTTGAAAATCCACAGAACCACTTAGCTGGTACTGCAATGCCTCGTGTTGGTGTAACGCAAGAGTCTATGGATAAAATTATAGAACATATGGAAAATGTTGGTGACACTAAACGTCACGAAAGAGATGCAATAGGTAAAAATGTTATGATTTACATCGTAATCTTCGCTATCTTCGCACTTCTTTGGAAAAAACAAGTTTGGAAAGAATTACACTAATTC
>JAGGWO010000131.1 GCA_021157485.1 Sulfurimonas sp.
ACAAAATCAAAACTCAAATTTTTAAGTTCACTTTGGAAGCTTTTGTTGTAACTGTACTTAGTAATTATAAAACCTTCTCTCGCTTTTGTTGGGTCACTCGGGTCTTTAGGTCTGTCAAAAAATGCGACAGGATTAAAAAAGTAACCTTTACCCCACATGAGAGACTCTTTTCCTGCTAAAAGTGTATGGTTACTGTTTAGTTTAGCTTCTATATATAAGTCATTAACTCCTACGTCACTATCTGATATAACATCTTTTATATAATCATGAGTAGCAATAAAAGAAGAAGTTAATGAAAATATTTCGTAGTCATATGAAAAATTAAACAGACCCTCTACGTGAATATAGTTTTGATATTTGGTAGGTTCTGTGTTTAATCTCTGTGCTTTATCATCTAAACGCAGATAACCACTATACTCATAAGGGTCCTGTTCAATTGCACCCATATCAAAGTCATATTCATCTCCATATAAAGAAGTAATAAGGGCAAGAGAAAGAAGTAGCTTTTTCACTGCGTTTAATGTCTTAAATCAGATGCGTTTTCAAGATTATCAAGTGTAAAAGCCTCATCTGCAAACTCTTTTGGAGTTATTTTTCCATAAATCATGATTGACTTATATCCTTTATACATAGGAGAACTAGTCTCAACTATAGATGGACGAATTATGCCGTCTCCAAAATCTTTAGGCTTTTTATAATAGAGAGTTTTGATAAGCATTTTTGTTGAGGTATAACACTCTATTTGGATTGGAGAGAGAGTTTTTTTGTTTACCTGCATAAGAAGTTTGTCGTATGAGACAGTATCATTTTTTGCTTTTAACTCAAGAAGTAGAGAGTCTCCTTTATCCTCTTCTTTGACAACGCTATATTCCGTAGAAAAATCAAGTCGCATGATATCCGCATTGTTAAATACACCGCCAACTACTGATTGCATAGAAGTGATACGAAGTGGACGTCCTACATTTGGAATGTAGAGCCACATATTATCACCTAAACGTAGTGTTGCTCTCCCTTTTTCACTGTCTGGTTCTAAAAAAAGTGAAACCATTTTATCTTTGTCTTTTTTGGCTTGAAAGAGCAGAAACTCTTTTTTACTTCCATCTGGTTCAATATTTATAAGTTTTTTATACATCTGAGCTGACACAGGTGTAAGTTTTCGGTCTATCTCTTCGAGGATATTCGCTGCGTTTAACATTAAACCAAACGCTATTAAAAAAGTAATTATTTTCATACTGTTACTCCTAGTTTTGTCTTAAAGCATCAACTGGATTTAGTTTTGCTGCTTTTCTTGCCGGTGAGATAGATGCGATAAGCGAGATGAGTATAACTATTACACCAACTACTAAAACTTCATTAAGACTCAAAGTTGGATTTAGTGTTAAGCCATCTTGACGACCAAAGGAGAAGGTCACACCTACTGCATTTATGATAAAAACGATTATAAAGGAGAGGAAACTTCCCACGATTGCACCGAATATTCCGAGCATTAAGCCCTCAGTTAAGAAGAGTTTTGTAATTGTACTTGGAGTAGTTCCCATGGCTGCAATAGTTCCTATCTCTTTTATACGCTCATAAACACTCATAACCATTACGTTTAAAATGGAGATAAGAACGATAGAAATCAAAATAATTTTTATACTCATATCCATAATATCAAGCATCTTTACAATGTTGTAAAAAGGGCTGAGTTTTTTCCATGAGTGAACTTCAAAAACTGGTTTTCCTTTTTGGTTTTTAAACTCTGTTAACGGTTTTAAAAGTTTCATTGCATTTTCTAGGTTTGAAGCATCTTTGAGACGAATTACAACTTCACTAACCTCTACCTCACTTAAACGCAGTAGTTTTTTAACATCTTTTATATGAATATATCCATCACGACCACCAGGGCCAGAGATAGGTTCAATCATTCCAGCAACTTTGAAGTTCATACCATTAACTGAGCCTTTCTGATTTGTTGCGACTAAAACTACTGTGTCATCTTTTTTAACATTCATTCCTTTTGCTATAAGCTCAGGAACTAAGATATAACCCTCTTTAAGTGAAGTAGTATCTATCCCATTTAAACGTGAGGAGAAAAGAGGAAGAGTTTTAGCTTCATTATCTGGATCTATTCCATTGAGTCTTATCCCTGTTGAAGCTACATAGTTTGAAAACATAGTTCCAAGCTTCAGACGAAAAGTGTAAGACTCAACAAATTTGTTCTTATCCAAAAGATTAGTAATTATTCCTACCTGTTTTTCGTTTAAATTTTTATCTAGTGGCAGGTTGTCAACAGAAGCCACATAACCCTTTTTATGAATCTGAATATGCCCAAGCATAGAGTCTGTAACTTGCCCAACCATATACTCTTTAAAACTTCCAGAGAGGGCCGAATAGACTAAAACAAACATTACACCTATGGTAATCAAGCTTGCTGTTAAAACTGTTCTACGTCCACTACGAAGTAGATTTCTAAAAGACATTTTTATGATATTTTTCATGAGGTAATCCTTCTGTCATCAGTGATAACCCCATCTACTATAGTGATTATTCTATCAACTGCAGTTACAATTTTTTCATCATGAGTGGCAAAGATAAAAGTTGTATTGAATTCACGTTGTATATTTCTCATGAGTGTAATAATTTGGTTTGAAGTTTCAGTATCAAGATTTGCAGTTGGTTCATCTGCAAAAACTATTTTAGGCTTTGTGACAAGTGCACGGGCAATTGCTACACGTTGACGCTGTCCACCTGAGAGTTGGTCTGGAAATTTATCTTTTTGATCAAGCATATCTACATCTTTTAAAAGCTGCATAATTCGTCTGTTCCGTTCTTCTTTAGGTAGGTTTTGAATCATAATAAGTGGATACTCTATATTTTCATATACACTTAAAACTGGAATGAGGTTGAAACTTTGAAAGATGAAGCCGATATTTTCACCTCTGAAATTTGCTAAGGCAGTAGTGTCAAGCTTTGTTACATCAACACCGTCAATTATAACTTTTCCGTCACTTGGTTTATCAAGGCATCCAAGAAGATTTAAAACTGTGCTCTTTCCACTTCCGCTAGGTCCAACAATAGCTACAAATTCACCATGTTTTATCTCGAGATTTAAATCTTTAATAACTGTTAAATCAACTTCACCCATTTTGTAGACTTTAGTTACATGTTCATTTGAAATCATAATTTAGCTCCATATATACAAATAATATAATTGCTCTGTTAGGCTGACGTTAATTCTACTATTATAAATATAAAATAAGGTATAATTTTTCAATTAACAACACTAAGATTTTA
>JAGGWO010000203.1 GCA_021157485.1 Sulfurimonas sp.
CATAGTTGTAAAGGTATCCTGGCACTTCCTCTTTAAAGCCTTCAGTTTTATAATCTTCATAATCAAAATCCACTCTTTGAACTATATGCTCTTGCTTATCACTTAAAAGTTTTTCTGTAACTGGAGTCTGTTTGACTGCTACATCTTCATATCTTAAAAGCTCTACATCTGAGAGACCTATTCTATCATTAAAATTTCTTACCCATTCTCTATCTGCAATGGACTTAATACGCTCTTGTTTATCTTGACTCATATACTCCCCGCCCATATTTGCGGATGCTAAAAATTCAAACTCTTCTATGAGTTTGCTTTGAGTGGTGTGGAGTTTTTCTAAGCTCTGCTTTTTATCTTTATTATGTAGCTGTTCTTCTAGATAAGTTATCTGGGCATCTCTATAGAGAACTTCAAAGCGAGTTCTTATCTCGTGAATACGGTTGTAGATAGTTTCAAGTTTTGTGGATTTATCGACTACATATTCGGGAGTGGTTACTTTTCCACAATCATGTAACCAAGCTCCTATATGAAACTCTCTCCACTCGTCTTCACTAAGAAATGAGAACTCTTTAAAGAGTCCATCTTTTTGGTCATGGGCTACTTTTGTTAGCATTTGAGCTATCTCTGGAACACGCCTACAGTGACCACCAGTATATGCTGATTTTGCATCAATTGCATCAGCAAGAACTTTTATAATAGAGTCAAGAAGTTCCTCTTGAGATTTTTGATATTCTTGTATACTGATTGATAAAGAAACAAGTGAGTGCGATAGCTCATGCAACTCTAAAATAGATGTTTCAATATTTTTTACTTCACTGAACTCTCTGTTTTTAATTTTTTCATTTTCCATCATAAGAGAACGAATAGGTCTTACAATAACGGAGGAGAGATAAAATGCTACTGGAATTGATAGTAAGATGAATAGTAGAGCTGCGTAAAAAGAGCTGATTATCTCTTGCATATAGGGTTTTAAGAGCTTATCCTTTGACATAATAATACCAATATTTAGGCTACTTGTACTCCCCTTTGTGAGTGTATGATAAATAAAGTATTGGGCATTTTCATATATATATTTGTGAGTAACACTAGGTTTGTTTTGCTGAAAATAGGCAAAAAGTTCATTCCACTTATATGATTTTTTACTATTTGAGTTAGCTAAGAGTTCTCCGCTATCACTATAAAGAAGAATATGACTATCTTTATCAAAGTTTTGCCTTTTTATAAAAGTGTCGAGGTCATTGAGTGTAAAATCAAGAGCTATAACAGCGCCTCTGTTTGGTATTTGTTTGGCAAACGTTATACCAGGTGTTTTAGTTGATTGAAACTCATATATCTCTGTTTTTATTACATCAGAAGAAGTCATAGCCTGTTTGTACCAAGGACGATTTTTAACTTCAAAAACAGTGTCTGTATCTTTATTTAAAAGAACTTCTTGTTTTGAGTTTAAGAACTTGACGTTTGATTTTGTTTTGTTATTGTGGTGAGTCATAATATAAATACCCCACTTACTCTCTTTGGGAGCATTGTGCGTTCTAATCATCTCTGGATATTTTTCAAGATTTAAAACTTCATAAAAACTACCATCATCATATCCGATGTATATAGCTTGAAGAGTTTTATGTTGTGAGAGAACTTCTATAAAATCGTCTAACATAGGATGTGTCGTATTTAGATCAATTTTAGTAGATATATCATCATTAAAAGATAGTAGTTTTATTGTTCTTTTGGTTGCGTTTTCTGAGGCTTCAACAAATAAAACTATATTATTCGCTGTTTGTTGAAAGGACTTATCTATAGCTTCTTGCGCTATTTTATTGCTGGAGTAGTATTGTAAACCTAAAAGTAAAGTAGTTACAAGCAGTATTAAGAGTATAAAGTTTGTAACTATATTAAAACGCAGGGTTGTGCGCACTGTAGTTCCTTTTAACTTTTAAATTCGTTAATTGTCTCCTGCAGTGATGAAGCAATCTGAACTAATCGTTGCAACTCTTTTTCGATACTTAGAACACTTGTTCCATTTGCAGTAGAGAGAGCTTCTATATCTGAGATATCTTTAATTATATCCTCAATATCCTTAGACATCTTTAGGCTATCTTGTTTAGATTCATTTGCTACTTCATTTGAAGCTTTAATAGAGTTGGATGTTGCATCAATCTTCTCTTCAACTTCATTCGATATATTGGTTAGACTCTCAATATTTTGAGCATTTTGAGTCATTTTATCACTTACATCGTTTATAGATTGAACGATAGTACTTACACTCATGTCTATCTCTGTTAAAGATTTTTGAGTTCTCTCTGCAAGTTTACGAACCTCATCCGCAACAACAGCAAAACCACGACCATGTTCACCCGCACGTGCTGCTTCTATAGCTGCGTTTAGAGCAAGAAGATTCGTCTGTTCTGCTATTTCTTTAATGATATTAAGGACATCTTTAACTTGGTCAGCATTAGTTTTTAGACTTGAAAGCTCTTCTGAAAGCTCATTTTCAATTTCAACAAATGATACTACTTCGGAGCTAAGTGAGCTTAGAGACTCTTTCGCAGTATCAAGTTCATTGCTAGCCTGCTCAACAGTTTGTTGAGTATCCTCTGCTGCTTGAATAGTGTGGGCAATAACATCTTTTATTGCTTCACTTTTTAGTGTAGTTTTTGAAACAATTTCCTGTTCCTGTTTTGTTCCTTTAGCTATTACGCGGCTTGATAACTCTATCTCAGATGCGATATCTCTATTTTGTTCACCAAGACGTTTTACACTGTTGATTGTACCTTGTATCATCTCAATAAATTTATTTACTTCATTTGCAGTATCTCCAAACTCATTTCCCTCTGTGCGTTTCAATCTTTTAGTTAAATCTTTGTCTCCGCTGATAAGTTCAGATATACGAGTTTTTAAACTGTTGAGAGGAGTGAATATCTCTTTAAGAAAAAATATAGATGATAGTATGGCAAAGAGTATACCAATTATGATAAGTGATATGGTTAGTGTTAAATTTGTAGAGGCAATGTCATCATCATTTGCATCAAGAGAGATTACCAAGTCCATAGCTCCAAGAACGTATCCTTTTTTTGCATTGTAGTGACAAGACAAACATTTTTCTTCTGCAACCATCGGTTTTATCATGCGAATAGTGTGATGGTCATTTTCATCTTTTTCTATAACTTTTGTTGTTTTATTTGTAAGTACATCAAGAATAAGAGCATCAGTTGCATATTTTGTATCTGGCGCATAAACTTCTATAACAGCTTTTGATTGTGAAATATCTAAACTCTCAATCCCATCTATACTTCTTGCAGCTTTAAAGGCATCTTGAACAACGAGAGTGTCACCCATCATCATACTTCCGGTCATCGTTTGGAAGATTGATTCACTAAGCATTGCTAAGGATTTTTTTGTGTTGCTGTTTGAAAGCGAGTGAAGAGTAGAAGATAGATAGTAAATCATACCAATCATTCCAACGATACTTATAAATAAAACAGAAACAATAACTTTTGATTTGACCGACTTAAACATATAAAATCCTAAATGATATAATTGTAAGATTATTATAGCAAAACAATTAATTAAAAATATCACATCTATACAATCTGCCATAAATAGTGGAAATACCAGGGATATATTTCGTGATATTATTTGTAGAAGTGTAATATAAGTAAAATAAGTTAAAAATGATTTAAAAATGAGTTATCTAATTTTTAATTAAGGAAATACTCTTTACAATGAGTCTATCTAAATAAAAGGTTCTTAAATGAAAAAAATTCTAGTAAGCGCGTTAGCGGTAGTAGCTCTTAGTACGTCAGCAATGGCAACAGTAAACTCTCAAACGGGTTGTGGTCTTGGTTCAGTTATTATTAAAGATGATTCTTCAGCAATTATGTTGGCTCTGCAAGCTACAACAAATGGTACTTCAGGTAACCAAACTTTTGGTATTACATCAGGAACTTTAGGTTGTAAGAAAGTTAAGTTTGTTATGAATGAAAGAGCTGAGGAGTTCGTTGCTTCTAACATGGACATTTTAGCTAAAGAGATTGCTGTAGGTCACGGTGAGTCTATCGATGCTTTAGCTGAACTATTAAACGTAGAAGATAAAGCACAGTTTTCTGCTTCACTTCAGTCAAACTATAACAGCATCTATACTTCACAAAAAGTAGAGATGAATGATGTTCTTGACAACATCGCTACTACTTCTTTATAAGTAGAATTAAACCAGACGATTTTTCGTTTGGTTTAACCTCTTTTTAGACACTATTTTTAGGAAATTTCATCTTATATAAAATATTATTTACACTCATTTTTTGCATCAGTTTTTTACATGCTTCCTCACAACCTTATAAAGATAAAGCTAATAAATTAAATCTATCAAACGATAGATACTGGCACCTACTTCTTCACATGGTTGATGAAGAGAGTGAGATTGATGATAGTAGTTTTTTCTTCTCTAAGAGTGGTAAAACTAATGCAAAAGATGAACTTGATGCGACTTTAGATGCATTTTTCAATGAAGAGAGATTTGATGATAATTCCAGTGCTTGTCTCTTTCCAGCAAGAAAAGCATGGCTCGCAGAGAAATTAGATATAGATGATTTTCCTGCAGTTGAATGTAGAGAGTATGATGAGACACTAAAGCGATTAAATCCAAAATCTGCTACACTTGTTTTTCCAGCAGCACATATTAACTCTCCTGCTTCTATGTTTGGACATACTTTCTTACGTATTAACTCTGCTTACAAATCTCGACTTCTTTCATACGCAATAAACTATGCAGCAGATGCAAATCCTGATGATACAAATGCAGCTGTGTTTGCTGTTAAAGGACTTTTTGGCGGTTACTTTGGGAAGTATTCCCTACTTCCTTATTATGAGAAACTAAAAGAGTATAGAGATACAGAACAGAGAGATATTTGGGAATATGATTTAAATCTTAATGAAGAAGAAGTGCTAAGGATGACTCAACATATTTGGGAACTTAATGGTACCCAATCTGATTATTATTTCTTTACAGAGAACTGTTCGTACAATATGCTTTGGCTTATAGAGTTAGCGAGACCAACTGTTCATATTAGAGAGTATTTCCATTTTGAAGTTATTCCTTTGGAGACTGTTCACGCTGCAAAAGCTGAAGGTTTAATCTCAGAGGTTCACTATAGGGCATCAAAGCGCAGTACTCTTCTAAAATATGAAGAGCTTCTTGATGATAAGTATTTAGGGTTGCCTAAAAAACTTGTAGAGAGAGAAATAAAACTACAAGAGATAGTTAGTGACGAGAGCATACCTCTACAGCAAAAGCAGTATATCCTTGAAGCTTCTACTGAGTTTTTAGAGTACTCTTTTAGTAAAAGTGATATGCAAAAAAGTGAATATATAAAGCTTTTTTACAATCTCTCAAAAGAGAGAGCTTCACTAGGTATGGGAGAAAAGCTTCATATGGAAACTCCACAAGATCCTATTGAGAGTCATAGGGCTATAAGAGTTACCGCTGGTGTTGGCTCTAGAAAGGGAGAAGCTATCAGTTTTTTAGGTATTCGTCCTGCATATCATGATTTGGAAGATTCTAACTATGGATTTTTAAGAGGCACACAGATAGAGTTCTTAAATATAGAGTTGTCATATAGTGAAGATGAGGTAGAGGTTGAAGAGGCTACTATCCTCTCTATTGTATCTCTTGCTCAGCGTTCAGAATTTTTCGACTCACTTTCATGGAGAACTAAATTTGGATTCGATAGAGAGTATCTTGACAATGAAACAAATTTTATTGCAACTGTAGGAGCAGGGTATAGTTGGGGTAATGAGTTTGCATATACTTATATGATGATTGATCCACTCTTTTATGTGGCAGATGAGTCTAGTGCTGCAGTCGGGGGTAGTCTGGGTGTTGTTTTTGATAAGTACGATTTTATGAGTACAAATATAGAAGTGACAAGAAGATATTATGATAATGGAGATGAGCAAAACTTAGCAAAAGTTGCGCAGAGTTTTAGACTCTTACAAAACCTTCAACTAAAATTTAAATACGATTATAAAGAGATAGAGTCTCTTGAAGAAGAGGATGAACAGACTTTTAGAGCCTTCATCAACTACTATTTTTAATCAGCTTCTACTTAGCTGATTCATCCTTACTGCCTTTAAAAGCATTTGATATATCGCTTCCTATACTATCTGCCCCTTCGTTAAACTCTTTTGCTGAACAACCACCAAGAAGAAGAGCTACAAATGCTCCAAGAATTATAAAATTTTTCATTTATTACCTTTTCATTTAGATTTTGTATCTTAACGCATTAATAGTTAATATTTTAGTAAATATATGTTAGATAGAGCATCGCACCTGTTAAATCATTTGAAGCTTCCACTTTTTTATCTCCATCATCTGCTTCTAGGTAGATTTTATTTGCATTATATCCAATACCAATACCTGCATTGTCTATAAAACGGTACTCTAAATTAAGGGCACTGCTTATTAGGCTTCCTTTATAGTTATCATATGTTAAAGCAAAATACTCTGACCTGTAGCTTACAAAAAGTTTTTTATTGATGACTGTATATTCACCTTTAAACCCAATTACTGGAAGAGGTACTGTAACTGAAGATGATGAGCTATATGTCTCATTTACAACAGTATCAATCGTACCTTTGGCACTTAACCCAAGTTTTATAGTAGTAATATGAAAACCAGCAGTAAGCGCAAGTTCTACTTTTTCATTATGATAAAAAGAATAACCATAGTTTACTTTATAAGTATCCATATCAAAATAACTGTTTATTGTTGCATCTACTGCAATAACTTTATCATCCCACTTTATATCTTCACTAATAGATTTGTGACCATCACTTCTAACACTAAAGTATGAAAAATCGATACTATGAGTATCATTAAAGCGGTAGTATCCATCTAAACGTAATACATTTGTTTCACTCTTTAAACCAAGTTGATCAACAGTGTTTATTCTAGCACTAATAGGAGAGTTTTTTGGAGTGAGTTGCATCTCTGTTTCAAAATTAGTAACAAACATGGTTCCCACATTGATCTTCCATTTATCTTTTACCTCTGCTGAGAGAGTAGCACCAACAAATAGTAGTGCAACTAGTAATATCTTTGTATTCATATATTTTCCTATGTAAATAATTTAAAATCTATGCCAAGCTGTTGTGACATGTCCTCATTATAATCTTCGCTAATATGTTTAGCTATAAAATTAAAATTTATTGTATCAGAGAATTTATTATAAAATAGAGTCATTAGTCTATAGTTTAAAATCATTTCATATGCTACTTATAATATTTGACTTAATTGTGGATCTTTTAAAGCTGAATTACTTGGAAGGGCACCGTTAGAGTAGGCGTAGCCAACGAGAAGAAAATTTGAATCCGTGGGTATATTTGAGTATAGTCTAGGCTCTAAAGATTGGGCAAATATAGTTTGGATTAGACTTAAAAATAGAAGTAAAACTTTAAATATACTTGTCATTATATTACCTTTAGATATCCACATCATCCCAAAACTCATCATAACTAAGATTTGTTTGAGAGTCTTTTAAAGCTTGAAGTTTCTCTGCTTCATCTTTAAAGTACAGTTCTAGTGCTTCGTTTATTATCGTGTTTTCATCTTTGTTCAGCAGGTTCTTAAAAGCTTCTAAGTTTTGTATGTTTTCGTCAGTTAATTTAAAATTTTTCATAATGATATTGTATCTAAAGTAATAAATGAAGAGTAGGGTAAGTTTGTTGAAAAAGCTTCTTCTAGGGAAATATCTTTTGCAATACTTAGAAGTGTTTTTATCACTCCTGAATGAGTTACAATTAAAATATTTTTAGCATCTTCTTTAAAGATAGTTTCGTAAAAGTACTTTTGAACTCTCTGTTTGTAAAGAGAAAAATCTTCTCCATCAAGTGCAGATATCCACTGCTCAAAATTGATGTATTCAATACCTTCAGCTTGAATCTCTTTAAAACTTTTACCCTCATGTTTGCCCCATGACTTCTCACGTAACTCTTTTGTATAGATTGGTTTAATATCAAGATTAAGTTCATTTAGTGTCTCTCTAGCACGCACTAAATCAGAGCAATAGATTTTATCAAAGGAAATGTTTTGAAGCTTTTTAGCTAATTCTTTCGCATCATTAATGCCTTTTAAAGAGAGAGAAATATCTATGTGACCATTATACTTGCCTTGATACTCTTTGATGACCTCAGAGTGTCTGACAAGTGTTATTTTCACGAAAAGTTGCTTATGATTATGTAGTTTAAAAGGATGAGTTCTGTTACTTCAATTATGAAACCGTAGATATCGCCATTGAGTCCACCGAGTCTTGATGTGAAAAACTTTGCAATTATGATTAGCAGAAC
>JAGGWO010000159.1 GCA_021157485.1 Sulfurimonas sp.
CCAAACTGGGGAAGAATCGCTTCAACAGTTGGTGCAAGTGGTGCTGAGTGTAGTGAAGAGACACTTAAAATATCATTTGATAATCTCTGCGTTTATGATTGTGGTGAGTTATATTTTGATTCAGAGATGGAGAAAAAAGCAGCTATCGTTATGGGACATAAAAAGTTTACTATCTCTTGTGATTTAGGTATTGCAGATGGAAGCTTTAAAGCGTATGGATGTGATTTAGGTTACGAGTACGTTAAGATAAATGCAGACTACAGAACATAGATAGTCCGTAAAAGGAACAAGTCCCTTTTACTTCGCTTGCGCCGCTGAGGCGACTAAAGAGAGCCTTTTTAAGGCTCGAGTTTACTCGTAGTCTTTTTTAAACTCTACATATCTTGAAGCTGAAGCGTAAAGCTCGGCTACTTCTTCATCGTTTAATTCTCTTATAACCTTAGCAGGACTTCCAACTATTAGTGAACGCGGTGGAAAAACTTTGTTTTTTGTCACAAGTGCTCCAGCCCCTACAATTGACTCTTTGCCGATAACTGCACCATCAAGTATAGTTGCACTCATACCAATAAGGCAAGCAGATTCAATTGTACATCCGTGAAGCATAACGCGATGACCGATAGTTACATCATCACCGATTATTGTCGGATTTCCTGTTGTTTTATCACTGTTTTTATAGTGCGTTACATGAATCATACTTAAGTCTTGAATGTTTGTACGTGAGCCGATTTTAATATAGTGAACATCACCACGAACTACACATCCAAACCAGATAGAACAATCTTCTCCACATGTTACATCTCCAATAACATCGGCTGATGGAGCTATCCAAGTGTTGTCTCCAAGTGTAGGTAGTGTACCTTTAAATTTATGAAGCATTTTTAACTCTCCATAAAGAGACGAGCTGCAATCTGTTGCGTCTCTTGAGCTGACATTTTTTTAGTTGCTTTAGCTATACGATTTACATAATCTTCTAAGAACTTATGGTTATTTAGAGTTTTATCTGCATCTTCCTTTTTAACTCTTACGTATGTTCCATCACTTTGCAGTTCATGCGAAAGTACATTATCAGAACACTGAAGTTTTAAAATCTGTATGATTTTCTCTTTTGCTTCTGCATTTTTTATTCCAGTTAAAAGTTCAACTCTTCTTACTAAGTTTCTAGGCATCCAGTCTGCACTTGATATATAGACCTGATCATCATTATTTTTAAAGTAAAAAACTCTTGGGTGTTCAAGATACTTTCCAAGTATAGAGATAACTTTAATATTTTCACTCACACCTTCAATTCCAGGTTTCAGACAGCAGATACCGCGAACAATAAGTTCAATCTTTACACCAGCTTGAGAAGCCTTATAGAGTGCACGAATTACATCTTCATCAACCAAAGAGTTTATCTTTGCAATAATCTCTCCCTCTTCACCTTTTCGTGCTTCATTCTGAATCATAGAAAGAAGTTTAGGTTTTATCTGTGCAGGTGCCATGTAAAGTTCGTTTAGTTTACCCTTATTGCTAAATCCAGATAGGAAGTGAAAAAATCTTGTTAAGTCATTTGTGATTTCATCCTTGGAAGTCATATAACTCATGTCTGTATATATCTTTGCAGTCGCAGGATTATAGTTACCAGTACCTAAGTGAGCGTACTGTTTTAGTTTACCGTTTTTACGTCTTGTTATTAGTGCTGCTTTTGCGTGGACTTTAAAACCTCTAATTCCGTAAATTACGTGAGCACCAGCTTTCTCTAAAGCTTTTGCCCAGATAAGATTGTTCTCTTCATCAAACCTTGCTTTTAGCTCAACCATAACAGTAACTTGTTTTCCAGATTCACTAGCATTCATAAGTGCTTGAACAATTGGAGAGTTTGTTCCTGAACGATAAAGTGTCATCTTAATAGCAACAACATCAGGATCTTTTGATGCACTCTGAATAAGCCTTACCACTGGCTCAAAACTCTCATATGGGTGATAAAGAAGTACATCTTGTTTTTCTAAAGTTGTAAAAATATTTTCATTAGAGTCAAAAGGTGGCAGGTTCTTTGGTTTAAATGGTGGTAGCAGCAGATGAGCGAAATCTTTATTTCCTACAATTTGCCATAGACTAGAGAGATTTAAAAAAGTGTGAAAGATATAGATGTCATCTTTATATACATTTGTGTGACGGTTAAAAAAGTTAATAATCTCTTCATCTCCATCACTTCCAACTTCAAGTCTTACCATTTCACCTTTACGACGAAGTTTTAAACCCTCTTCAAGTATCTCCATGAAGTCATCTGCTTCTTCTTCCTCTATCTCCATATCTGCGTTTCTTGTAACTCTAAAAGATGCATATTTAATGAGTGAATATCCTGGAAATAGTTCTTCAACGTGTTGCGCAACTAAACTTTCTATAGGAACATAAATACCATCATCAAGTTGTATAAAACGAGGTAAAACACGAGGAACTCTTATAATCCCAAATCGTTCTATAGTTTCATTGTCATCATCGCTAAGTTTGACAATTAGTCCGAAACTAAGATTATTTAAGTGAGGGAAGGGATGAGTGGCATCAATGGCAATTGGAATGATAACAGGGTAAATCTCTTCTTTAAAGTATCTATTGAGAGCGTTTTTTTCATTTTGGTTTGCCTCATCATAAGATTTTATACTGATACCATCATTCTCTAGTTTTTTGAGGATGCCACTCATGCAGTGCATAAGTACTTGCTGCTCTTGATGAAGATAGTTTCTTATCTCTTTGAGTTGTTGCAGAGGTGTGAGTTTATCAGCACCTGAAACAATGATTCCAGCGGCAAAAAGTTTTTTAAGACCTGCCACACGAATCATATAAAATTCATCTAGATTTGTACCATAAATAGCAAGAAATTTAAGACGTTCCAAGAGTGGCAATGACTCATCTTGAGCTTGCTTTAAAACTCTTGTATTGAACTGTAACCATGAAAGTTCACGGTTATTGTATAAGTTTGGATTTTTTAGGTTGACAATCACGCATAAGTCCTTGAGAAGAAATCATAATAGTTTTATTTTGTATTATTATATCAAAGACTCCTTTTTATTGGATTATACCAGTTCCTTTATAGTTGGCTGAATGATAAATGGTAACACCATTTTTACGTCCGTAGTACCTTAACAACAGT
The DNA here is from genome assembly GCA_021157485.1 of Sulfurimonas sp. Taxonomy (GTDB): domain Bacteria; phylum Campylobacterota; class Campylobacteria; order Campylobacterales; family Sulfurimonadaceae; genus Sulfurimonas. The sequence continues at coordinate 3,131 of JAGGWO010000159.1, forward strand.
TTTTGCAGTGTTGGCTCTATAGATGGAGCAAACCAAGCATTATTGCTTGTAGCAATTACAAAATCAATTTCTCCTTCATAAATCTCTTGGCAAGTTGCCTCATAACAGATAGCATTTCTAAATTTTACGCCCTTGATTATAAAGTCAGTAGGTTTATCTGCTACAACAAAATCACTAGCCCCACTAAAAAATGTATCATTAATTATCTTTTGTGCAAATTTAGGAAGTGGAATGTACTCTCCAAAGGGTACTAAAACAAGTTTTTTTGCTACTTTATATTTACCATTTTCAAACATATAAGTAACGTTGTAGTTTAGTCCATTTTCATTAAGAAGTGCACCTGCAACTATTGTTATATCTTGTGATAGATATAAAAGAGAACCAAGTAGTTTTGGTGACCTGTTCATAAAAAGAGGAAATACTGATTCTGGAAATACTATAACATCATATTTCTCTTTTGTCGCATCTTTAATCTCTTTATATATCATCTTTAGAGTTGGATTTAGAGCTTCTCTTTTCCATTTAAAATCTTGCTTTATATTTGTTTGAACTAACTTAATTTTTAAATCTGTCTCTTTTTGTATTGGTGGATTAAAGTTAAATGCTAACAGTATTAGTAAAAGAGGAGTAAATTTATAAGGTTTTTTGACAAACTCTATAAGGGAGAGTGAGATTAATACGATTATTAGCTGATATTTGAAAATACCGATGTAGCTATCTACAAAAATAAGTTCAATCTGTAGCCAGTTCCAATCAAAAGGTTGAAAAAAACTGAGTCCAAATAGTAAAATAGCACGTATATAAGCTTTGTCTGTAAAGTAAAGCGGAGCAAAAAAGAGCATATAAATTACAGCAAAACTCAGAGTGATTATTGGTGCCATATATCCGACACCTTGGTACTCAAAACTATAACCAATCCAGTAAAACCAGAATAATCCTATGAAAAAACCAGCAACAAGGACACTGCGTTTTGGAATGTATAGAAAAAGAGCCAGAGCACTAACTCCAAGTATAGTATTAATAAACTTATTAGTGAAGTTATACTCTTCAAAATATATAAATGCACTAAATAAAAGTGCAGTTAAAATTCCAAATAAAATCGTTTGTATTGTTCTGTTCATGATGAAATTGTACTCAATTTAACAGCCTTTTAGAATAACTTCTGTATAATCTCCGCAATTTTACTAAATAAAGGAAGCTAGAACATGGATATTATCTCTCAACTATTAC
>JAGGWO010000052.1 GCA_021157485.1 Sulfurimonas sp.
CTATAAATTTGCTCTGATTTTTCGATATTAGTCATGCTTCTTCTCCAAGTATATTGTATTTTTTATCATCGTATTTTTTGAATCATTGATATGGCTTGAAATATATTCAATATCTTCTGTCTTTAATGATTTATCTCCATGTATAATTTCCAGCAATTCGGAGGTGTTGTATCTTGCTAATAAGCCATCGACAAGCATTAGCGATGTGCGTCTAGCTGCTTCTTTATCAAGTTGTCAACAGCGGAGTTAAATTCAGCAGTTTTTCGTAAGTTTTATTACGAATTGTAACCTTAAGCGACGAGGATTATTTTACTCCTTTTATTGATTTTGGAGCCTTAAACTTATACAAGTCTGAATCTACAAGACCCTCTTCTTTTTTCTCTTTTAATCTATATGAATCTCCAAGTATATTTATAACATGAGAGTGATGTAATAGTCTGTCTAAAATAGCGGTAGTAACTACTTTATCATTAGCAAATATACCACTCCACTGGCTAAATACTAGATTAGAAGTAACTATTGTCGCTCCTCTCTCATATCTCCTAGAGATTACTTGAAAGAAATGCTGAGCATCTTCTTTATTCATAGGAAAGTATCCTATCTCATCAATGACTAAAAGAGAGGGAGCCAATATTGCTTGTCGTATATAGGTGTCATATTTCTTCTCTTTTTTTGCATTGCTCATTTGCATCACAAGATCAGAAACTGTTACAAACCTAGCTTTGATACGTTGTTGAACTGCCTGATAAGCAAGTGCAATAGCCAAGTGTGTTTTACCAACACCAGATTGACCAAGTAGTATTATATTCTCTTTGCGTTTTACAAACTCTAAGGTTGACAACTCTTCTATCTGCCTACGATTAACACCAACTGTAAAGTCGAAATCAAACTGTTCAAGAGTTTTAATAGTAGGAAATCCTGCTAATTTTGTAAGTGTTGCACGGGACCGAGAAGCTCTGTTATCTGCTTCAAGCTTTAATATCTCATAAAGATACTCACTATATTTCCAACCTTCTTTAGCTGCTCGATTACTTAGTGCATGATGATGTTCGTTTAGCATAGGCAATTGCAACTCTTTACAGAAGTTTTCTATATTCTCATTTAGTGCCACAGAGCACCTCCTATTGAGTAGGCAGGGACAAACATATAAGCTATAATAGGAATGAAGTCATCATAACTTTGTAAGTCTCTTGTGGGTATATGGATGTTTACCCTATTGGAAGTTTTGCTATCTTGTGTTACACTTTTAGCTGTAGCTTTTATTGGATGGATTCCTTGATAAGGCTTAGGTAGAGGTAGCAACTGCAATTGCTCTTCTGCCAACAGATCAAATGGCTTATATAGTGTTGTTTGATGTATTCTAGAGTTAGCTGTAAAATCTAGCCAATCCATAACTTCTGCATTAGTATTTTCTAAAGTCATTTTATAACCCATCATAGAGAGTCTAGTTTTAAACATGTTGTGAAAACTGTATCTCAGGTAGTGATTAAATCTCTCTACTTTACCCTTAGTCTGAGCACGATAAGGCTTACACACTTTTAATTTCATACCGCAGTGCTTCTCCGCAAAGTCACGAAACTGTTCATTAAACTTATGCTTACCATAGCCATAAACATTGCGTTTGATAATTACAGTCTTCATATTATCGTAAAGACCTTCCTCTGGAACACCACCGAAATAACTAAAAGCATTCATATGACATTTAATGAGAGTATCAACTTTTTCATCTGTCACATATTCTACATATGATGCACGAGAGTATCCCATAGTAGCTACAAACGCAGACAAGCCATCTTTAGGAAACTCTACCCAATCAACTTGCATCTGTTGACCTTTTTTAGTTTCAAACCTAACTAATGGTTCTTCATCTTTTACTTTTTGGCGGAGTTGATTTCTAAGTACGACATCGTTCATCCAACGCATAGATCCACGATAACCTAATTTCTGGATCTCTTGATAAATAGATGCGTTTGGAATTAAAACATCTAGCTTGTATGCTTCTTCTAGCATTCTTGCAATGTTTGGAAGATATGGATCTACTGTAGTATCTACAGGTTCTCTTTTAATTACAGGTACATAACCTTCAGGTAGTTTGGCATACTTAGCAACAGTATCTCTACTGATACCAAGTTTACGACCAATGGCGGTTTTACTTAGCCCATCTTTGAGCATTTTATGAATCATTTTTACTTCACCTTTTTTAAGCATAAGCCTCCTTTGAAATTATTCAAAAAAGACTTTAACAGAACTAATCTGTTTCTTTAAGCTTTGGGTTGTAAAAACTACTTTTTAGGCAGCTTCCATACTGCCTATTTTAACTCCGCCGGTGACACCAACTTCATAGATTTCACATAGTGTTGATATGGATTTGTAAATTTTCATATATTAATCCTAAATAATTGAGCAAAGTAGAAATACACTATAATGACATTCATGCTTTGCATGGCCGCTCAGCTCATGATGTCTCAAAACTAACTTTGAGCTGTGCACTTATTCAATTTTATTCATTGTTTTAAAACGATAAAGCTTGTCTACCTTTACATAATTCCCCCTTTTTTATTTAAAAGTTGAAAAAATATTAACTTAAAAATATACTCTTTAGTTAAATTCAGTATGTAAATAATTAGTTTTTACTAAAACGCTGGATAATTAGGAGATGAGTAATGGATAAGTTTATTGAAGATGCTGTTAAAAAAGAATTGATGCTTCTTTGGTGACTTATTAATTTCTTATATTTTTTTTGTAGAGGGGTAACTGTAATTAGCGGTAAACTTATATTAGAAGTGAATAAAAGTCCGCGGTGTATTTTGGAATATTACTAGTTTTTTTTCATTAACTCTTGCAACTCACTAAGTTTAATGATTTTTTCTATATCAAGATTATTTATTTTACATAAACCCCCAAGACGTACCAATTCCAATAGCTCTGGTGCTTTACTATTCCAGCCTTTAATGGTTTGCTCACTCTTTCCTAGAATAACTGACAAATCTCTATTAGTA